>DATHGB010000001.1 GCA_035317825.1 Candidatus Saccharimonadales bacterium
CAAAAACAGGGGTACGACCACTTCCTACTAAAAGAGATTAGCGAGCAGCCTCAGACGCTACGCTCTACACTAAACGGCCGCGTTATTTTAGATGAAAAACGAATTCAACTTGGGGGTCTTAATTTAACCACTGAACAGTTACGTAACATTGAACATGTGACGATTATTGGCTGTGGAACGGCATATTATGCGGGGCTGCTGGCGTCATATTATCTAGAACAGCTTGTCGATGGGTTGACTGTCGATGTTGTCATAGCGTCAGAATTTCGTTACCGCTCATTCCACATGCCAAAAAACAGTGTTGCGCTCATCGTTTCCCAGTCGGGTGAAACGGCCGATACGCTTGCCTGCCTGCGCGAGATTAAACGTCGTGGTGTGACGACACTTGGCATTATTAATGCTGTTGGTTCGACGATTGCCCGAGAAGTAGACGGCGGTGTATATGTTCATGCAGGTCCAGAGATCTCTGTGGCGAGCACCAAGGCCTTTACGTCGCAAGTTGCGGCTATGACGATGTTTGGCGTGCAGGTGGCTCAGGCGAAGGGAGTGAGCACGCAGCGGACGACTGAATTCGTAGAAGAACTTGCAATTCTGCCAGACGAGATCGAAAAGGTGATCAAGAAACATCAGACAGAAATTTCTAAAGTCGCAAAGAAATATGCAAAATACGAACATGCGTTATTTCTGGGACGGGACACGCTGTTTCCAGTTGCTCTTGAAGGCGCATTGAAGTTAAAAGAAATTTCGTACATCCAGGCCGAAGGGTATGCGACGGGCGAATTAAAGCATGGCCCAATTGCCCTTATTGATGATCGCTTCTTTGAAGTAGTACTTCTAGCGGAGGGCTGGTTGTTTGATAAATCTATTAGTGGGCTCTCTGAAATAAATGCTCGTGGAGGGCATGTTCTTGCGCTTACTAATAGCAATAAAGAAGTTGATGCTGAGACGGTAGTTCGTGTTAAGACGAAATTGGATATCCTTGCACCAATTGCGTTGAATGTCTTGCAGCAGTTATTTGCATACTACGTTGCGGTTGCGCGGGGCAATGATGTTGATCAACCACGTAATCTTGCGAAGAGTGTCACGGTTGAATAAGTTGGCAGAAAGGATGGATACAAACTGAAACCGCATATGGCAAGAACTGATCACAATGAGTCAGATATAAGAAAGGGCTCAACTCGCTACATGATTGTCGTCTAAGCGGCGGGGATAAATGAATAGGTCATATCGTACCTTCCAATTAAATTATACATTGGTGGCTGTGCTATGATTAACGAGTAAATATGTGAGTGGAGAGTCGTCCTCCTTTTCTCTCACTTGAACTAGTTCTGCTTTCGCATTAGGTCGTTAAGTGATGCAACACCATGCTTTTTGAGCAAGGTGCCGAGTTGCATATCGTCACGAACTTTAAAGTCCGTGTTGTATTGCTTCTCGATGGTCTTCACTAAAGTGTCACTACGTTTTTGCCGCAGTGGCCCACTTTGATTGCGTGAACGATAGCCTGCCATACCTGGGGTATCGGGCGCTTTTCGATTGGCCATTGTTTTCTCCTTTCTCGTCAGTTTAATTACCAACGCCGTCAGATCGGATCAAAAACTTTGAGATTGAATTAAGAAAAGGTACCCTCCACTCGCATATTTACTGGTGGATAATTTCAGTATAGCACACAGTGTGTTATGAGTGGACTTATTTTTATATAACGATTGATAAATAGTCCACTTATGCATACAATAGATAGTATGAAAGAAAAAAAGGTGGACTTAGAGAAAAATAAAGATGATGTAATAGTCCAGCTGACGAAGCTGGCTCTAGTCGGTAGACGACAAGACATACAAATGTACGTTAGACGGCTAGCAAAGCGAAAAGACATGGCTGATATAAAAGAGCAACTGAATGAATTAATGCGCGATATGCCAAGCCAGGCATCGCCAACCCGCAGCAGTTCATTTAGCGCAGTGCCCGTTGATCTTGATTCAAGAATTCAGCTACTTAGACATGAGCCGGTGACTTCATTAGAGGTTGAACCGATATGGGGTAAAGATGTGCGTGATAGTCTAGATCAGATCATAGATGAAAGAAGTAGAATCCAAGAGCTACAAAAAGCGGGTTTACAGCCCACTAAAACAGCATTATTTATTGGCGCTCCTGGAGTAGGCAAGACACTGGCTGCTAAATGGCTTTCGTTAAAGTTAAATAAACCACTTTTTATATTAGATCTATCCGCGGTAATGAGCAGCTACTTGGGCAGAACAGGTGCAAATCTGCGTATGGTTCTAGATTATGCAAAAAGTATTGATTGCATTATTTTACTAGACGAGATTGATGCTATTGCTAAGAAACGTGACGACCTAGGAGAAGTGGGCGAGCTGAAGCGCCTTGTAACCGTACTGCTTCAAGAGGTTGACGACTGGCCTTCAAATAATTTAATGCTTGCTGCTACTAACCATGCGAATCTGCTAGACCCTGCTATCTGGAGACGATTCGATAATATTATTGAGTTTCCATTACCAAGTATAGAAATCATACGAAAGACTCTCGAATCTTACTTATCGAATAGTAATTATAAGAATGAGGAGATGGTAGGAGTTCTAAGCGTAATTCTCCACGGTAAATCATTTAGTGATATCGAAAAAGTGGCACTAAGATTAAAAAGAGATACGGTACTTAAGAATATTACGCTTGATGACTTGATAGAGACCGAAGTCCTTAAGCGACTCGATGAATTAAATAAAGACGAGAAACGGTCATTGGTAAGGGTATTTACAGCCTTTAAATATTCGCAACGCCGAATAAGTGCTTTGCTTGGGGTTAGTCGGGACACCATTAGAAAGGTTGCTAATTAATCATGCTTCCTGACAACTTCTTACTTGGTTATGGCGAAAGGCTAACGTCCCCCATAGCGGCACCTCCCTCTAGAATGAATAAGGTAGCGCCCTATACGTTCGAGGAGTCAGTTGAGCGTTTATCACCTGAGCTTCGCCAAGCTACGCAGGAGTTGATCGACTTACCTAGTTCCGCAAAGCCTAATGATAAGACGGTTGCAGCGGTTACTCTTCACCCATCGTATACAGCTAAGTCCTACTACCCGGATGCATTATTCAATGAGCTTGGCTTAAAGGCCATTGGAAGTAAGGAAACAAAAATAAAACCAGACAAATGGACCAGAAAAGAAGAGCCTAAATCTGTAAGATCTACGACAATCTTTGTAGAGGGGAACTCTCAAGCGTTTATTGATATTGCCGATAAGATCTCGCAGTTACCCCCGGAGTCAACAGCCGCAAAAGACCTAGTGAAGATTGAAAGAGTTCAATCTATTAGTCAAATAGATCGAATTGGGGGAATTGATGATTTACAAAATGAAGTGGATCTAGAGGTTGTCTTACATCTTGGTGATATTGATATGCACGAAGCTGTGCTAAGTGGGTTTCAAGAACATTTAGGTACTTTGGGTATCAATGTTGATTTAGAGGATAGGCTACAGCTTGATGGTATTTGTTTTTTGCCCTTAACGACCGATGTAAGCAAGGTTCAGGCCTTAGCTCAGTTTTCATTTTTACGCTTTGTCAGGCCAATGCCACATATGATTCCCGTAATTCGCAATGTGCCAGGTCTAAGTTTTGAGGCATTGTTGCCGCCTGCTTCTACTAAACCTATTGATCCCGGAATGCGTGTTGCTGTATTTGATGGAGGTATTCCAGAAGGTACGGCGATTGAACCTTGGGTACGGCGATTTGACGCGGAGGGTGTCGGCCTACCCGAGGATGATTTATTGGGGCATGGAACTGCTGTAACTGGCGCTGTTTTATTTGGGCCACTGGTGCAAGGGGTTGCAGCGGCAACCCCTTATTGCTATGTAGATCACTACCGTGTTTTAGACGGTGAGGCCGATGATGATGAGCTGACCGTTATTAAAAGAATTCGGCGAGTTGTTGAGAATAATAATTACAGCTATATAAACATTAGCCTTGGCCCTAGTATCCCGATTGACGACAATCAAATTAGCCCGTGGACAGTAATCTTAGACAAATTGCTACACCAAAAGGGAATATTGGCGACTGTTGCTACGGGCAATGAAGGTCATTTGGATGAAGAGTCTGGTAATGCAAGAATTATGCCTCCGAGCGATGCCGTCAATGCTCTTGGGGTTGGAGCGGCGGATCATTCAGCGCGGGGTTTGAATTGGGAAAGAGCTGAGTATAGTTCGTATGGTCCAGGGCGTTCACCGGGGGTAATTAAGCCGGAAATTCTAGCATTTGGCGGCTCAAGCCCGGAACCCTTTTATGTGATTGACTCGAATAATGGTACTATAACCGCGCCTCAGCTGGGGACCAGTTTTGCTTCCCCGGCAGCCTTACGAACAGCTCTTGGTATTAGGGCTCACTTTGGAGAGGTATTATCACCTGTTGCCTTGAAGGCTCTGTTGGTGCACTCCGCTACTAAAGATCAGAGACATGAAACGAAACATGCTGGGTGGGGTAGAGTTCCAACAGATTTTACTGAGATAGTTGCCACTGAGAGCACGAGTGTCCGCATCGTTTACCAAGGAACCCTTGGTCCGGCAGAGTGGATCAATGTACCGATCGCCATGCCAACGAGCCAACTCGATGGGTTTGTGACCATTGATGCTAGTCTCTGTTATTTTACCGACACCAATCCCGAAGACCCCGCTAATTACACGAAGGCTGGGATGGAAATTCGTTTCAGACCCCATAGTGATAAACGTAAGGCTCCAGAGCAAGTGTATGCAAATTCTCAATCATTTTTTCAGAAGAGCCAGATAAGCTTATTTGAAGATGAACTAAACTATAATGCACACTTTTGGGAAACTACTTTGTCAGCGTCTAGGCGCATGAAGGCCACTGGTTTAAACGAACCCGTTTTTAATTTACATTATAATGCGCGCTCTGCAGGGGGTAGAGCTGAGCCGGATGCACCACCGTTGAACTATGCTATGGTCATTACAATTTCCGCTCCAAAGAATGCTAACTTATATCAGGATACGGTTGCTCGCTATCGAACCCAGCTTGAAACTCTTCAGCCAGTTGTGCAAATCCCTATCCTTGCTGGACAGATTGGTCAACAACTTCACATTCTCTAAATCACTTGGCTTACTCTTGTTGAATAGCGGCCGTCCACTCTCCGTCCGCAGCTACTTTCAAAAAGTAATCACCTTCTTTTTCGATGCGCGAAGCATCCGAAAGTTCGACGTCTCCGATCTCATCCGCAAGCGTGTCTAACTCATGCTCCTTACTATCCATAAGGTACACGTTAAAATTGGCAGGCACGAGTTGAATCGAACCCTAAATGTATGGCCAATCCCAAGTTTTTGAACATACATACTCTACTTATATATGTATTTATCTATAACTTAATATAAATTACGTTAACTATCTAATAATCAATTTTATAGTTTACGTAATACATGTTTATACTTATAATTATATCTGTTATTTTAATATTATTAATCCTGTCTTATTTATAATAAGAGAAGGGAGAAAAAGAAGAGAAAGAGTGTGAGAGGGAAAAAAGAAAAAGGAGAAGAAAAAAAGAAAGAAAAAGAAGCGAAACGACTGACGAGCAAGCAGCGTGAATTGCTCGAGCTTGTCTTTCGGTTTCGTTTCGTAACGGCTGCAGACGGAGCCGCCTACTTCGAACAGCCCTATCTCAGTGGCATTTGGGCACGACTTGAGAAGCTGGTTGCGACAGGAATGGTTGCTAAGCGCTATAACGGGGAGTATAAAATTCATGGTCGGGCTGCCGAGTATTACTGTACGCCTCAGGCGCGGCATGAGCTGCGTCATGACATGAAAAATGTTAGCGAGCGTGAAATCAAGCAACTATACAGACGCTCCGAGGCTTCTGAGCGTTTCGTGCAACGTTCTCGTGCTCAGCTTCGTATATACTTAGATCTTCGTGCTTGTTACGGAGAGAGGCTCAAGATGGTGACGAAAATAGGATTGAACTGCGAAGATTATGACTATTTTCCGCGTCCGCTGCCAGACGCCTTCATCACTTTAGAAACTGACGAGGGGAAGAAGCGATACTTCTTTCTTGATTACTATGATGACGACATTTCACTTGGGATTCATGCTCGCAGGCTGCGACTTTACAGCAACTACGAGGAAACGGGTGAGTGGGATGATACCGGTGTGGACTTTCCAGGTATCTTAGCTATTTGTGAGTCGCCTAGACTTACAAAGCGTTTTGTAAGGCGTGTGCGTCATTTTGTTAATAATGAATGGACAGACCTGGATATGATACGGGTAGCTTGTATTGATGATCTTGTCTCCGATACGCACGAAAAACACGAGATCTGGACTGATCCACTCAATGAGTCGGACGGAAATGTCGCACTACTACAACAGGAAAAGGATTGAGCCCGGGCTATCGAGGCAAATTGTCGTTCACTATTTTTTGTATTTTTGTAGCGAACAAACCCTTGGCAAATCGTTTGGATTTTCGATGCAGGGTTGCTGGCAAAAATGAATATTGCTCGAAGCGTTTCATTGCTTCAACAAGCGAGTCTACAGTTTGGTGTTCGAATAGAATTCCCGTCTCCCCGTCTTGTACGATATCTAATGCTCCACCTTTTGCGTAGGCAATAACGGGTGTTCCTGCGGCTAAACTTTCGGCTGCTGAAATTCCAAAATCTTCTTCGTTAGGGAATAGGAAGGCTTTACTGTGCCAGGCGACTTCGTTAAGCTCGTCGTCACTAATTCGTCCCGTGAAGGTAATTGTAGGTCCGGCAAGCTTTTTCAGGCGTTCCGTGTCAGGACCCGAGCCAATGACGGTAAGCGGCACGCCAAGTCGGTTACATGCTTCAATAGCAATATCAAATCGCTTATAGGGAACGTGTCGTCCCCATACGACAAATCCTGCGCGCTCGGACCTGACGGGTGGAGTGAACCTCTCGACATCAACAGGAGGGTACACGATAGTGCTTGGGCGATTGTAATATTGTTTTATGCGTGACTGCGTAATGGTTGAATTGGCAATAAAATAGTCCACGCCTTTGACGGATTCTAGATCGAGTTTACGCATGCGTTTAACGAAAAATGGAATGAACGGACGGATTAAAAATGTAAGAGGGCCGAAGTTGAATTCCTTTTTAAATTCCTCGTAGTGACTCCAATAATAGCGGATCGGGGTGTGGCAGTAACAAATATGAACGGCGTCGGGTCGTTTTTTAATTGCCTTTGCTTCGGCACTTGCCGAGCTGATAATAATGTCGTATTCGCTGAGATCGAGTTTTCGAAATGCTTTGGCACGAAGGACTGGCCATAGTTGATGTTTGTAACGAATAAACTCTGGAAGCCATTTTTGTAGATAGGTTGTACGAACGTCACAATCTTTAAAAGCAGGCATTGCCTCTTTGTTATAAACAGACGTATAGATTGGTGCATTCGGGTAGAGTTTGTGAAGTTCCAGTATGAGCGGCTCAGCTCCTCCCATATTCGTTAGCCAATCGGCGACAATTGCAACCTTTGGTGCGGGCACTATTTAGCTCCTCGTTTACCGAAAACGACAGCGATTGTTTTAAATAAGATCTTGATATCTAGCCAGAAACTCCAGTTTTGAGCATAGAATAATTCTAGTTCGACACGTTCTTCAAATGATAAGTTGCTACGGCCTGATACTTGCCAAAGTCCAGTTACTCCAGATTTTACGCTGTGAAGAAGTGCGGTGCTGCCTTTTGAGAACTTAACTTCTTGCGGCAAAATTGGACGAGGTCCAACTAGGCTCAGGTCACCCTTCAATACATTAAATATTTGGGGAAGTTCATCCAGTGAAGTAACACGGAGGAAATGGCCGAACTTTGTGATGCGGGGGTCGTTTTCGACTTTGTGATTGGTTTCGTACTCGCGTGCTAAATCTTCGCGGCCCATCTCTTTAAA
>DATHGB010000002.1 GCA_035317825.1 Candidatus Saccharimonadales bacterium
ATTGAACGCTAAAATTGCGAACATCAGCCGATTTGATCGTAAACATTATTTCTACCCAGACCTTCCAAAGGGATACCAGACAACACAGATGTACCAGCCGATTATCCTAGCGGGCTATATCGACGCTCCGCTTGAAGACGGCAGTTCGGTTCGTGTCAAAATTCACCATGCTCACATGGAAGAAGACGCAGGAAAACTGACTCATAACGGCGACCACAGTCTTGTCGATCTTAACCGAGCAGGGACACCTTTAATTGAAATCGTTAGCGAGCCCGACATTCACTCTGCGGCCGAGGCAAAAGCATATGCAATAGAATTGTATCGTCTAATGACATACGCAGGTGTCACGCACGGTGATTTATATCATGGAAACATGCGCTTTGATGTCAACCTCTCAATTGCGCTAAAGGGTGCGACTGAACTTGGTACACGAGCAGAAGTTAAGAACCTCAACTCGTTTAGAAGCGTTGAAAAGGCCGCGGAATACGAATTTAAACGCCAAGTAGAGCGCCTAGAAAACGGCGAGCGTATCGTTCAGGAGACCCGTGGCTGGGATGAAGCCAAGCAAAAGACAAACTCGCAGCGTTCTAAAGAAGATGCCCAAGATTACCGCTATATGCCTGACGCCGATATTCCACCAATTGTCTTAGGTGATGATGAAATTGCTGAAATTCAAGCAACTGTCCCAATGCTACCGCCTGAATATCGAGAGAAATGGGCTTCGCTTGGGCTTGACCGCTCCGTTATCGATTCACTGCTTGCAACTAAAGAATATGCAAAACTCATCACAACTATCCAAGAGCAAGCGAATAACGATGTTGCCAAAAGAGTAGCACATTGGTTTTCTAGCGCTCTAGGCCATCACGATGATGAAGGAGCTAGCGCAGAAGTAAATGAACTGCGCCCAGAAGGTTTTATCGAACTTGCTAATATGGTTGCCGCAAACGAACTGAGTAGTACGGCTGCAAAAGAAGTATTTCTTGAGCTTTTGACGAGTAAAAAAACAGCAAAGGAAATTGCTGAAAGTAAAAACCTTATACAAGTTAGTGACGAATCGGCAATTGCGGCTATCGTTGACGAAGTATTGGCCGATCCGGCAAGTGCCAAAGCTATCGAAGATATTAAAAATGGCAATGACAAAGTCATCGGCTTTTTAGTCGGTCAAGTGATGAAAAAATCTCAAGGCAAGGCCAATCCAGCTCTTGCTCAAAAACTAATACGAGAGAAATTATAGTATGGATTGGCAGCGAACTGAACCTACGAAAATAACAAAAGTTGGCTGGCGGACAATCGTTGCTAAAACATTCACTTTACCAGACGGTAAAAGTGTAGAGTTCGACACTATAAACCGAGAAGATTTTTCAGCAGCTGGAATCATTGCGCTCACCAAAGATAACAAAGTCATTACTGGTCGTCAATTTCGACCCGGACCCGAACAGCTTATGGATGAGATTCCAGGAGGTATAGTTGATCCTGGGGAAAGCCCCGAAACAGCAGCAAAACGTGAAATGCTAGAGGAGACTGGGTACGAAGCCGGCTCACTAAAGTTTCTAGGCGCGTTTCACAGAGACAGTATGACGAATGGCAAATGGTATTATTATCTTGCGACCGATTGTGAACTGGTAAGCACTACACCTGAAAATGGAGAACACGAATTTATTGAAGTTATATTAAAAACAATTCCGAAGTTTATTAATGATGCTAAAAAAGGGTTAATTACAGATCCTTTCGCAGTACTTGCAGCATATGACGACCTTATTGCATTAAATAAAGAGGAGATAAAAGAATGAAATTACCAACAAAAGCTATTATTTGCGCCGCAGGACTAGGAACAAGGTTCTTGCCACAGACCAAGGCTATGCCAAAAGAAATGCTCCCAATTATTGACCGTCCGGTCATCCAGTTAATCGTCGAAGAAGCCGTTGCTGCAGGCGTGACAGACATCATCATCGTAACGGGTAGTACGAAACGTGCTATCGAGGATCATTTTGACCGCAGTGACGAGCTTGAAGCGGAGCTTCGCGAAAAAGGAAAAGATGACAAAGCCGATCAAATTAAAGCGATTTCAGAAATGGCAAACTTTATCTATGTTCGTCAAAAAGGACTGCCTAAAGGTAATGCTCGTCCAGTCTTGAACGCGACTCATCTTATCGATGACGAACCTTTCTTTGTCTTTTTCGCAGATGATTTTTTCCGAAGTGAGATTCCTCGTGCAATTCAGCTACGCGATGCATACGAACGAAATGGCGGCAAGTCAGTTATTTCGCTTATTGAAGTTGATAAAAAAGATGCTGATAAGTACGGAATGGCAGCAATCGGTGACGATCTTGGTGGGAAAACATTCAAGATTACTGAGTTAGTTGAGAAGCCCGGCGAAGCGAATACACCTAGTACTTTCGCCTCTGTCGGAGGCTATCTATTAACGCCTGACATCTTGCCAATTATTGCTGAAGAAAAAGTTGATAAAAATGGCGAAATTACATTGGTGGATAGTATTAACGAGCTTGCACAAAAAGATGCGGTTTATGGACAATTTATTGATGGCGTCTGGCATGATACGGGCGATCAGCTTAAGTACATCAAAGCAGTCGTGGATGTTGCGCTTGAAAGCGACGAATACGGAGTCCAACTTGCTGAATACCTGAAAAACCGTTTATAATAGACCATATAAACATAACCGAAAGGAATTCCCACCATGGAATGGGCTCAAATTCTGGTCATCATCCTGTCGGTATTTCTTGCAATATTTTTACTGCTTGGAATCATACTAATAATTTTACTTATTAAAGTAACGCATCAAATTAAAAAAGTGACAACATCAGCTCAGCATACAGCCGAAAGTATCGAAGATGCCGTGAAGGGTTTTAGTAAGCTGTCTTCGTCTGTGGCAATTGCCAAAATGGTCGCACAATTAGTAAAAAGATTTAAGAAGAAATAAGGGAGTATCGAACCATGTCAAAAGCAAAATTTGCACTAGGAGCACTTATCGGAGCAGCTGCTGGCGTTGTCGCGGGAATACTAACTGCGCCTAAATCGGGTAAAGAGACGCGTGCTGATCTAAAAGAAAAGGCAACAGAGCTTAAAGAAGAAGCTAGCCGTCGTGCGGATGAAGCTAAGGCAAAAGCCGATAAGGCTGTTCATGAAGCAAGAGACAAAGCAGAAGATTACAAAGAACGCGGCGAACGTGCTGCTAAAGGTGCTATCGAAGGTGCAAAAGAAGGCTTTACGGAAAAGAAATAGCGTCGTTTTTCTATGATAAAAAAACTTGCCAAGAAAATTACAAATGATAACGAACGCGGAGCTCGCCACGATTTGATCGAAGAGCTTTTCTATGATCTTCATCGGAGTCGTGCCCAAGTATATAAAATGAACTTTATCCGCGGTATATTTTTTGGCCTAGGGAGCGTCCTGGGTGGAACTATAGTCGTCGGTATTATTATTTGGATTTTAAGCTTATTGGTTGATTGGCCTGGGGTAGGCAACTTCTTTCAGCAGCTACAAGATACGCTAAATCGTTCAACTCGCTAATTTTACTACAGACAAACACTATCCCTTTTCGCTATACTAGAAATAGTTATGGGGGTAGAAACAAAGACCAAGGCTGAGTCCACCACTCAGCTAACATCGTCGGATTATGTGCATTTGCATAACCATACGCATCACAGCCTTTTGGATGGGTTAACAAAGATACCTGATTTAGTGCAACGTGTTAAAGATCTGGGCATGAAATCTATTGCGATAACGGATCACGGTACTATGTCTGGCGCGGTTGAATTTTACAAAGAAGCCAAAGATGGCGGCATTAAACCAATCATTGGCATGGAGGCGTATGTTGCTTCGCGTTCGCGGCATGATCGCGACCCGGCAAAAGACAAGGCCAGATACCATCTTATTCTTCTGGCAATGAACGAGACGGGTTACAAAAACCTTATGCAACTTTCAACCAAAGCCAACCTTGAGGGTATGTACTACAAGCCTCGTATCGACCACGATTTACTCGAAGAATTCGGAGAAGGTCTTATCGTACTTTCGGCGTGTGCTAGTGGCGAGGTCGGTGAAAATCTTCGTAACGATAATTATGAGGAAGCAAAAAGAATTGCCCAGTGGTATAAATCTGTTTTTGGGGATAGGTATTATCTAGAACTCCAAGATCACGGGCATCCCGACGCTCCAGCTAAATGGGATGTTCAAGTCGGTATTAACAAGCATCTTGAGCGGCTTTCCGAGGAACTTGATATTCCCTGCGTCGTAACAAGCGACGGACATTACATAAGTCACGACGACCAAGACGCACACGAGATCTTATTGTGTGTCGGGACAGGCTCGTTTTTAAATGATGAAAAACGCATGAGTTTGAAGGATTTTGAGCTTCACGTGACTGATCCAGCTGAAATTATTGAAAGATGGAACAAGACTAACCCAGAAGCTGTCGCAAATACGCGCCGCATTGCTGACCGTTGTAATGTCGAACTTGAGCTTGGCGGCATCCTGATTCCAAAATTTCCCGTTCCAGAAGGTGAAAGCGAAAAAAGCTTTCTCGATAAACTTGTCTACCGAGGCCTAGCCGTCCGCTATATGGACAAACTGCCTGACGAAGCAGCTACGCTGACAATTGAAGATATACGCCCGACATTGACCGACGAAATTCGCGAACGGCTCGACATGGAGCTGGGCGTCCTTGATAAGATGGGCTATAACGGTTACTTTTTAATCGTGCAGGACTTTATTAACTGGGGTAAATCACAAGGAATTATTTTTGGGCCAGGACGTGGCTCGGCGGCAGGATCAATTATTGCCTATGCGCTGAATATTACTGATCTTAATCCGTTAAAATACGATCTTCTGTTCGAGCGGTTTCTTAACCCCGACCGTATTAGCATGCCTGACATCGATATCGACATTCAGGATACGCGTCGCGATGAAGTAATTGCCTATTGTGCGAATAAATACGGCGAATCTCGCGTCGCGAATATCGTCACCTTCGGTAAGATGGCGGCACGTGCTGCTGTACGCGACGTAGCGCGCGTCCTACAAGTGCCATATGCAGAAGCTGACCGTTTATCTAAAATGATTCCACCTCCCGTTCAGGGACGCCATATACCGCTTAAAGTAAGTATTAAAGAAGATGCCGACTTAAAGCGTGAATACGAAACAAACCCGACTGCCAAGACAGTCTTTGATTACGCTGTTCGTCTAGAAGGAACAATCCGTTCGCACGGCGTTCATGCCGCCGGTGTCGTGATTGCACCTGACGACATTGTTAAATACGCGCCGCTTGAAATGGCGCAAAAGGGCGTTGTCTCGACGCAGTATCCAATGAATCCAGTTGAAGAGCTAGGTCTACTCAAGATGGACTTTTTAGGCCTTTCAAACCTGACGATTATTAATAACGCGCTCAGGATCATTAAAAAAGTATATAAAGATGATATTGATCTGTCTAAAATTCCACTTGATGATGTTAAGACATACGAATTATTTCAACGAGGTGATACTACTGGGGTGTTTCAGCTTGAATCCGCAGGAATGAAGCGGTATTTGCGCGAACTAAAGCCAACGGTATTTGAGGATATCATCGCCATGGTGGCACTATACCGCCCAGGTCCAATGCAGTTTATCGACAGCTTTATTAAACGAAAACATGGCGAAGAGCGTATCACGTACCTACATCCAGGTATGGAAAACTCACTAAAAAGTACGTACGGTATCATGGTCTACCAAGAACAATTCATGCAGATTTCAAAGGAATGGTGTGGATTTACGGGTGGACAAGCTGACACGCTCCGTAAAGCCGTTGGTAAGAAAAAAATTGATCTTATGCGCAAGGTAAAGGTTGAATTCGTTGATGGCGCTATAAAGCATGGCGGATCTGACAAAGCAACGGCTGAGAAGTTTTGGGATCAACTGGAAGAATTTGCAAACTACTGCTTTAACAAGTCGCACGCTGCTTGTTACGGACTTATCTCTTATTGGACGGCGTATCTCAAAGCTCATTATCCTGACGCGTTTATGGCAGCCGTAATGACCAGCGATCAGGATGACATTGACCGCCTTGCCATTGAAATCGGCGAATGCAAACATATGGGAATCCGAGTACTCTCACCAGACGTTAACGAGTCTTTCGTCGAGTTCGCTATTGTGCCTGGACAAAGTGAAATCCGTTTCGGGATGGCGGCTATTAAAGGCGTCGGTGTTGCAGCTGTCGAGGAAATTTTACGTGCCCGTCAGGACGGAAAATTTGCTGGCGTTGAAGATTTTGCCAAGCGCGTCAGTACGTCAAAAGTAAATAAACGAGCATGGGAATCACTTATTAAATCTGGTGGTTTTGATAAAATGGGTGATCGATCCGACCTATTATTCAACCTCGAAACGATTCAAGGATTTGCCAGTAAGCTACAAAAAGAAGCTTTAAGCGGCCAGACGGATCTTTTTGGCAGTATGGGTGATACAGCCAGTTTGCAACCGACAATTACGCTGCAAACAGCCCCTACGAAATACACCGAAAAAGAACGCCTTACCTGGGAGCGCGAACTCCTCGGCTTGTACATTAGTGCGCATCCACTCGATAATTACGACGCCTATTTTGAGGAACAGACCATTCCTTTAATGCAGATGACGCCCGAAGTTGACGGTAAAAAAGCGACTATTGGCGGGCTTGTTTCGACCGTTCGAACTATTGTGACAAAAAGCGGCACAAAAATGGCATTCGTGGGATTAGAAGATAAAACAGCCGAAGGCGAAGTAATAATCTTTCCGAATTTATACGAACAAGTCGGCGCAAAATTAGTCCAGGATGCGGTGATACGCGTGACGGGAAAAATCAGCGCACGCGACCGTGACGGCAATCTGGGGACAGACGCAAAGATGATTGCTGATGAGGTTGTCATTGTGAGCGACGAAGAACTGCGCGGCTATGAATCAACAGGCCGCAAAATGAATGCTCCAAAAGTATCTAACAAAGTAAAAGCCATGCGGGTGAGTGGGGGGACAAGTAAAAAACTGGACTCAGCAGTTACCGAACCCATTGAAAAACCACGTCCTATTATGGATATTCCCCCAATGAAAAAATTATTCGTTCATATCAGAAATCCCGATGATCATGAAGCACTATTAGCGCTAAAGCAAATATGTAGTAGATATCCAGGGGTCAGCGATATTGTCCTTGTGCTCGGCGAAGACAAAAAATCAGCGATCAAGCTGCCATTCAGGGTGGAAAGCAACGAAGCTCTCATGGGAGAACTAGTGATACAGCTTGGCGAAGATTGTGTTGCTTTGAAGTAGCAATATTGACAGAAGCATAACAAGTATGGTATAATATACTTATCCTCGATTGTCGAGGATGGTGTCTAACGGCATCTGAGAGAAAGAGAAGATATGGTCTTCTGGGTGATCGTTATTGCCACCCTTGCTAGCGCAGCCGTTATTGGAACATGGCGCGAGCTACGAGGAAAGACGGGTACGATTCTGCTGTATGGCGGAGCAATACTCCTCCTGTGCAGTACTGTCTATCTGGTTGGAATCCATTTTCTGGGGACGACCAGTCACACCGTCGAGCATTCACTACCTTTTTACGGCGTGAAACTGTCGCAGTACAATCTGGTTTCGGTCGGAATTCTGCTACTAGAGGCCGCGTCGTTCGTCTGTGGTGGCGTGAGCTACCTGTGTCGCACCTTCGTGATGCGCTCGTGATTGCTCGGCAGCCCCGGAAGTCCGAATGGATTTCCGGGGCTCCGGCCCTCTTTCTCTCGATAAGCTCTATAGATGTGTATCTATACTGACGAGCTGGAAACAGCGAAAGCTAATTAAGCCGTAAGGCGTATAGTGCAATTCCCGTAGCGACACTGACGTTAAAGGATTCTTTTTGACCTTCCATTGGAATTTCTATAAGGTCATCACAAGCATGCCGTAATTCATCTGTAATTCCTTCAACTTCTTCACCTAATAAAAGAACGGTTTTCTCGTGCGGACGGTAATCCGGAAGCATGATTGATGAGCCATCTTGTTC
>DATHGB010000003.1 GCA_035317825.1 Candidatus Saccharimonadales bacterium
GTCTGGTCATATAGTAATCGGATCATCTCAACAGTGATAGTTCCCCGCTCGCTGTCAGCTTGTTCCTTTTTGTCCTGTGGTCGCAAAGTGGCCGCTAGTTGCTTGCCTGCGATCTGAAGTGCAATCGTAGATAAGCCTACACCCCTGGGGCCGCTTAGTAAAAGTGACTGTGGGAGGTCTTTGATACTAAGATCGAGTTGTTCCCGGGAAGTAGGATGAATTACTAGCTTCATGAATAGATTGTTTTTGGAAACTCCGCTGTGAATTCTTTCGGCACTGGTGCGATAAACGTTTGTCGGTTGCTTGGTGGTATAGTAACCTCAAGCTTAGCGGCGTGAAGATAAAGGCGGTCTGCGGCTTTACCATATACCCGGTCACCATGAACCGGTGCTCCTAGGTAGCTCATGTGAACGCGTAGCTGGTGAGTACGGCCTGTCACCGGACGAAGTTCTACAAGGCTTTTTGTATCGGTCGTAGCAAGCACAGTGTAGCTCGTGACGGCTGCTTTACCTTTCGCATCAACCCTAAACGTACTTGGGGCTGATGGATTACGTGCAATCGGCAGGTCAATTTTAGCTTCGGGATTTTTAAGTATTCCATCGACAACGGCAAGGTATGTTTTTTTCGTTTTTCGATCAGCAAATTGTTTTTGTAGTAACGTTGCTGTTTCCGGGTTGCGGGCACCGATAATAATGCCGCTTGTGTCGCGGTCCAGGCGGTGTATAATACCTGGACGGTTCGTATCGAGTCCTACGGTCGTATATCGTCTAAAGAAGTCAGCAACGGTAAATTCGTCGTTTAACGCACCTTTGGCGTGGGTTAAGACACCGATGGGTTTATTGACGACAATGACGTTATCATCTAGATAGATGATCGGAAGTTCATCTGCACTGTAGTCTGTTGCTTCCGGAATGGAAATGACAATCGAGTCTGTTTCGAGTACATCTTGCTTTGGCGATAGTACTACTTCCCCATTTACGCTTACATGGCCAGCTTTGACATGTTTTTGCCATGTACTACGGGAAATATCTGGAAAGCGTTCAGGTAGGATACTGTCTAATCGCTGTTTGAGTGATTTTGCGACAAATAGATACACTTCCTTGCCCTTAAATGGTAAGGCGTATGTCGTAATGTGATCATTTGGATTTTGAAGAACTTCGCCATTAGCATCTTGTTTATCGGTGCGGATTTGCTCGAGAACATAGTCAGTGTCGTCTTCAGCTGCGTCATCAAACAATACATAAAATTGTTGTTTATTAAAGCGAAACGAAATAAGCGTGTTTTTAGGATTAGGATTTGAAAACCTGACCTGTTCTATATGGCGAGGTACGTTATCTTCATCGGCTAATTTATAGCGCCTTAAAATAGCTAGAATATCACCGCTTGATACTTTGACCATTAGTTTCCTCTCGGTCGAAGCCCAATGGCTTGTTGAGTGCGAAGGAGCGTTGCGTTAGCCGTAACATTCATCGCCGCTTCTGATGATTCTAGTTTAGCTAAAATAGCGTTGTCATCGACGTTTGTCAGGTTTGACTGGAAGTTAACTAAAAATTCCTTTACTTCATCGGCAACGATCTTTTTAAAATCACCATATCTAGTTTGACCTTCAAACTCGCCGATAGTTTGCTGTAAATCACCGCCGCGTAGGAGCGTAAGGATCTCAAGAAGATTACTAATACCCGGTTGGTTAGTACGGTCAAAATGGATTTCAGCTCTGTCATCCGTTGTAGCCGACATAACTTTTTTAGCTGCAACTTCAGGATCGTCACCTAGAAAGATAACGCCTTTGCCAATTTCGTCAGACTTACTCATCTTTTTAGCTGGGTCTACGAGGTCTTTAATACGAAGCCCTTGGTCTTTGCCGAAGAATTCGTGCTGGTCTTTGACTGCTTCGGGAATGGCGAATACATCGCCAAATCGGTTATTGATACGCTCGGCAATATCACGCGCAAATTCGAGGTGTTGTGTTTGGTCATCGCCGACAGGTACGTATTTGGTGTTGTAGAGCAAAATATCCGCAGCCATAAGAATTGGGTAATTGAATAAACCAACACTCGTACGCTCGCTACCGACTGTAGCTGACTTATCTTTAAACTGTGTCATACGATTCATCTCACCAAAACCGGTGAAACAGTCCAAAATCCAGGTAAGTTCGCTATGTGCAGGTACATGACTTTGGCGATACAGATAAATACTGTCGTTATCAAGCGGAAGTCCTGCCGCAGTAAATAGACGTGCGTTATGAAGGATTTGATCATAAAGCGTGCTGTGATCAATCGGTGTCGTAAAACTATGAAGATCTGGAATAAACATGTTAACCTGATATTCGTCAGATCGTTTTTTTGCCATGTCAATCATTGGCAAAATAGCACCGAAATAGTTGCCAATAGTTAGGTCGTTATTAGCACGAAGTCCAGTTAGAATTGTAGGCTTTGTCATATCTTCTCCTATTATACCTTAATTTGGTCTGCTTTATCTGTTATTGGGCCAAATTGGTACGTGTTTATAAATAAAAAACCGTCGTATGTGACGGTTTCATCGATGTATTTTAGAGGGTGTTTTAAAAAACACGGAACAAACCGTCACAAAAAGTTCGGCTTTGCCAGCTTTTTTGTATGGTGGTTTGCTTCGTCATAACGCTACAATATCAAATACCGATTGAACGCGCAATAGCTATTCTTGGCTTTTCGAGCCGTCCGTAACGTCAGAAATTCTGCCCATAACATCATCTTTTACGGTCGTTGCTTCATCTTGAAGTCGTGAAACGGCAGAGGTTGCTTCATCCTTAAGCCCCGCAAGGTCGCCAACAGCGCCCCCTACGGTGTCAGTTATTTCTGTTTTGATGTCGTTTAGCTCTTTTGCAACACCAAGTAAGTCGTCGAATAATCCCATATATCTATTTTACCGTATAATGTGGCTTTTGTAGACGAGACATAACGTATAGACTGACCATACCCATACCTAGGATTAGTGATGTTAGCCCAACGATAACATTAACAATTGGAATAATGAATAAGACGACGACCATTGCAGCGCCTACGAGCATGGTCCAGATAGCGTTATCCGTGTGTTTTCGCAGTAAGAGTCGCCCTAAATAGTAGGCAAACATCGGGCCGCTTAGCACAAGAAGCAAGATCCATACTAACCCTAGTAGTAGAGCGAGGGGCATACCAATGAATGTCAGCGCAAGGAGGACTAACAGAATAGGCACAGCGAGCAGAGCAAAAATACCAAGGAGGATAGACATGCCTAGGCGCTTAATACCCGTAATACCGACCGCATGTACTTGTTGCGGGGCAATAAGTACTATTCCTAGAGATAGTATGGCAAATGCAAGAAGCATATAGATAAACGAGGAAATAGTTGCGGCGTTTGAATCGGCTGCAGCAGCGTCATCTTCTTTTTTGGTGTATTTTACTTCACCCTTTACACTGCCCTCTGCAATCGAAGCTTCGTTTTGGCTTGTGTAGCGAACCCAACCTGCAACAGATGCCTCTTCATTAATAGTAAGGTTTTCGCTAGCGACACCAACGTCGCGCCCTATGATACCTAGGATAGAAACAGTATTTCCACCGATGGTGACATCGCGACCTACTTTACCGTCAACAGTGACGCTGTTGCTCGCACCATTAAGGTCGCGTCCAATTATAGCGGTCTTAGCGACGTCTACAACTTCACCAAAAACAGTTACGTTGCGAGAGGTTATTCCGTCGATTGTGACCGTTTGGCCCGCCACGCGTACGTCGCCATCGACATTTCCGGCAATTTTTATAGTTTGCGCGGCACAAAATACATCGCCTTCAATCGTTCCGGTGACAAAAACGGTCTTTCCGGCACAATACAGATCACCTTTTACAGTACCTGCGATCGTCACGGTGTCGCCTGACGTGTAGTAAGCCCCGTTAACGACTTTTGATCGTTCTAGAGTGACATTATCACCACCTTTGTAGTTAACGTTTGAGCTCGTCGCTGATACGCCCGCCGTTAGGAGTAGACCTGCGGACAGCGTAGCTATGATAACCGCGATAATTTTTTTCATATGTCCCCCTTTAGATACTTTTATTATATACCCTTATGGTTGGCTTAGTAAAAACTCAAACAAAAACCGCCCTGTACGGGCGGTGTGTTGTACGTAATCTGTAGATTAACGTTTTGAGTATTGTTCGCGTTTACGAGCTGAACGAAGACCATATTTCTTGCGTTCTTTTTCGCGTGGATCGCGGCGTAGGAACTCAGCCTTTTTAAGCGTTGAACGTAAGTCTGCGTGACCAACAGTCAATGCTTTTGCAATAGCTAATTTGATCGCGTCAACTTGACCAGCAAGTCCGCCGCCCTTAACTTTAACAGTGATGTCAAAGTCTTTTTGCTTGTTCACGAGAGCCAAAGGATCTGTGATTTCAGCAAGAAGGGTTTTGTTACCTGAAAGGTAGTCGGCAGCTGGTTTTTCGTTAATAGTCACCGTTCCTTTGCCTGCGTACAGACGTGCGCGGGCAGTAGCGGCTTTACGACGACCAAGACCGTAGAAGTATTTTCCTTCAGCCATGATTATTTAACCTCAACTTTCTCTGGAGTCTGAGCAGTGTGAGCGTGGTCGCTACCTGCAAAGATTTTCAGACGTTTCATGCGCTCAGGTGAAAGCTTGTTTTTAGGAAGCATTCCCTTAACCGCAGCTTCGATGATTCGTTCTGGGTACTTTTCACGTACTTCAGCAAGAGTTGCATCCTTGATACCACCTGGAAAACCAGAGTGACGGTAGTAGATCTTACCAGTTTCTTTGTCACCAGTTACAACTGTGTCCTTAGCGTTGATAACAACAACGTAGTCGCCGCCATCAATGTGAGGTGTGTAGTTTGGTTTGTATTTACCGATAAGGTATTTAGCAATCTGTGTCGCTGTACGACCAAGTGGAGCTTCTGACGCGTCGATAAGAATCCAACGGCGGTTAACTTCGCTTGGCTTTTGTGAATACGTTTTTGCGTTTACAACAGCCATTATGCTTTCACCTCCTCTTTAGGAGCGGCTTTTAGCTCATCAACAAATTCAATTGTTGCCATCTGAGTACCGTCACCTACACGAATGCGTGTGCGGGTAACTCGGACGTGACCACTATTGCGGCCAGTAAGCTGAGGTGCAATTTCGTCCACTAGTTTGAATGCAGCTGCCTGGGTAGACAATGCAGCAATCACTTGGCGGCGGTTATGTAGATCACCTTTTTTAGCCTTGGTAATTAATTTTTCTATGTAACGCACTAGCTCTTTGGCCTTTGGTAGCGTTGTTTCAATTTTGCCGTGTTCGACAAGACTGGTCGCTAGACCTTTTAAGAGTGCGCGGCGCTGGTCGCGTTCGCGACTAAACTTGCGCCCTTTGTAACCATGTCGATGCATTAGAGTTCAAGCTCCGCTAGTTTATCCTTAACCTCATCAAGTGCTTTTGAACCAAAGCCCTTTAGTTCGCGTAGATCTTGTTCGCTAAGCGTAACAAGATCGTGAACCGTACGGATGTCGTTGTTGATCAACGCATTCGCCGTACGAGCAGTTAGGTTAAGTTCTTCGATTGATGTGTTTAGTTCGCTAACTTCATCTTCGTCGTCTTGACCAAGAGCAGGAGCAGCTTCAACGGTAGTTGAACCAGCAAGTGCCGTGTATTGGTTAACGAGAATAGCTGCAGCTTCTTCGAAAGCTTCACGTGGGCTCAAAGAACCGTCAGTTTCAACCGTAAGAAGAAGTTTATCAAGGTTAGTTTCTTGACCAACACGAGTGTTGTCAACTTTGTAGCGAACACGTAGAACTGGGCTGAATACAGCGTCTAGAGCGATCATATCGCTGTGAAGACGTGATTCGCTTGCATCTTCGATAGTACGATACCCGCGACCAGCTTCGACAACAAGGTCGATAAGCACTGATTTTTTAGGGTCATCAATAGTTGCAATAACCTGTTCAGGGTTAATTACTTCTACGTCGGCAGTTGTCTTGATGTCACCAGCGGTAACGACACCTGCACCTTTTTTCTCAAGACGAAGTTCAACGGGCTGATCAGTATGAACCTTTAGGCGAATGCTTTTAAGGTTTAACATGATGTCGACAACGTCTTCTTTTACACCTGGAATAGTTGTAAATTCGTGAGTCGCACCTTCTAGACGGAAAGCAACAATTGCTGCACCTTCGATACTTGAAAGAAGCACACGGCGTAAGCTATTACCGAGAGTATTGCCGTAGCCGGCGTGCAAAGGTTCAATCGAAAAGGTTGCGCTTGACGCGCTGTGTTCGTCGATGTTGGCCAAAGCTGGGTTGTGAATTACTTTTGACATATTATATCTCCTTGCCCTTACCGTGAGTAGTACTCAACAATTAACTGCTCATTAATGTCTGCTTCGGCTTCTTCACGCTTTGGAAGTCCTGTGATTTCAATCTTCATCTTCTTCGCATCGGTTTTTAACCAGCTAAGAGGACTTTGGACTGAATCCTTAACGACGTCATCAAGTTGTGAGAAGTATCCAGATTTGGTGCTTTTTGGTCGGACAACGATTACGTCACCAGCTTTAACGCGGATTGACGGAATGTCGACACGGCGGTCGTTTAGCATAAAGTGTCCGTGGCCAACGAGTTGACGTGCGGCACGGCGGCTAGTTGCAAAACCAGCGCGGTACACTGCGTTATCAAGACGAAGTTCAAGAAGTTGAAGTAGGTTTTCACCTGCTAGACCTTCCTTACGGCGACTTGCTTCGTTCATGAGGCGTGCGAACTGCTTTTCAAGCAGACCGTACGTACGACGAACTTTTTGCTTTTCACGTAGCTGCGTAGAGTAAAGACTAGCTTTACCTTGGCGGCCATGTGCATGCTGACCTGGAATACCAGATTTTTTAGCCATGATTTTGTGTGCTTTAGGGTGAAGCGCGTAACCTTCGCGGCGGCTTTGCTTCACAATAGGAGAAGTATCTCGTGCCATAGATTAAGCCCTTCGTGCCTTACGTGGACGAACACCACCATGTGGTACGCCAGTCACGTCTTTAATACTATCAACGGTAATTTCGAAGTTTGCCATTGCGCGAACGGCTGCATCACGACCTAGACCAACGCCTTTGACGAAAACGTCAACAGTGTTAAGTCCGTGAAGTGTCTTAACAGCTTCTGCGGCTTTTTCGGCAGCGATTTGCGCAGCGTATGCTGTGCCTTTTTTGCTACCACGAAAACCACATGCGCCTGCGCTACTTGCGGTCAATTTATTACCTTTTTTGTCTGTGAACGTCACAATAGTGTTATTGAACGTTGCTTGGATATGCAACTGACCCGAGGAGACTACTCGGCGCTGTTTTTTTCGTGTTGTCGTTTTAACTTCTGCCATAATATATAATCTCCTTTCTACGTCTTAGACGCGGCCTTCTTTTGCGTTCCGCCTACTGCGACAGCTTTACCCTTACGAGTTCGTGCATTCGTTCGAGTGCGCTGTCCATTAACGGGGAGTCCTGCTTTGTGTCGTAAACCACGATACGCATTGACGTCCTTTAAACGCTTAATGTTATTAGTTACCAAGCGCTGTAGGTCGCCTTCTACGGTATAATCTGCATCGATTATTTCGCGTAGACGTTGTTCTTCAGCCTCGGTGAGATCTTTCACCCGAGTGGTCGGCTCAACTTTTGCCGCCGCAAGGATGGTCGATGCAAATTTTGGACCGATGCCGTAAATATACGTCAATGCGATCTGAACTTGCTTTTCTGATGGGATTACTACCCCAGCAATTCGAGCCATGCTTAACCCTGCCTTTGCTTATTCTTAGGTTTTTTCTTGTTGATGACGCGTAGTCGGCCTTTACGGCGAACTAGTTGATCATCGGGACTGATTTTTTTGACACTCGCACGAACTTTCATGAGCGTTAAAACTCCAGCTTTCCGTTAAATTTAATCTCGCAAGCGGAAGGTGATTCTACCCTTAGTAAGATCGTAAGGGGTCATCTCAACTTCTACTCTGTCGTTCGGTACCAGACGAATATAGTGCTTGCGCATTTTACCCGATATATGACACAGAACCCTATGACCGTTTTCAAGTTCTACCATGAATTGAGTATTAGGCAGTGCTTCCACCACCTTTCCCTGCATCTTAATTACTTCCTTTAAACTAGCCATAGATAACAGTAGTAGATTATACACGAAATCATTAAGCGCCGCAAGTGCTTTTTAGAAAATCTCCACGAAGTGCTGTGGAACTAATTTGATATTAACTATTGTAGCTGATTATGCGCTGACGTCAATATGTTAGGCGATTAAACCGTCTGCACGTTCCTTTGACGGTCTCTCCCTACTGGTAGTCGTCGTACGTGACCATAAGAGCACGTGAGTTGATCTGACGAAGCGTCTCGAGCCCTACAGAGACCACGATGAGCAGTCCGGTACCACCGATGGCAAGATTGGCTGCATTAATACCAAATTGGGCAAAAATATACTCGGCACCAAATGGCATGACAGCGATAAGTCCAAGCGCGATTGATCCGAACAGAATTAAACGGTTAACTGTTCGCGAAAGGTACTTTTCGGTTTGGATACCAGGACGGACGCCTTCGACGAATCCACCTTGCTTTTGCAGGTTTTCAGATATTTCATTTGCGTTAAAGACAATTCCCGTATAGAAGTACGTAAATAGGATAACAAGGACAAAGTAGCTAGCCGGGTAAATGATAGCGCTGAGCGTGTCGCCCGTAAATGCACCTGGCTGCGGAGCTTGGAACCATGCGATAAGGTTATTAGCAATTTCAAGGTAGGCGGGATTACCCGTGGCTTTAAGCACTTGTCCCAGGAATGCTGGAAGTGACAAGAATGCTACGGCAAAGATCACGGGGATCACACCGGCAGCAATCAGCTTAACCGGCAGGATGCTTTTGACGCCACCATAACTACTGTTACCTTGCACACGCTTGGCGTAGTTGACGGTAATGACTCGTTGGGCCTCGTTAATCTTTACGAGTATATATAACACTAGTAACGATACCAGCGCCACGGCGAGTACTACCCAGAACGCCAGCGGATTAACGGGAATGTCGAACCAGCCAAAGACACTCAGCGCGCCTTTTGACGTATCGAATAGGGAGCTTGTAATCGTTGCGAGGGTTGATGGTAGCTGGCTAATAATACCAGCGAAAATCACAAGGCTAATACCGTTTCCGATGCCCTGTTCAGTGATAAGCTCACCCAGCCACATAAGGAGGATCGATCCAGCGGTCATAGCGGTTACGGCGACGATCCATTCAATTGGCGTCGGGTCAGATAGACCCGTACTGTTACCGGCAAGGACGGTTTGGCGAAGGATGTAAATAAACGCGATAGACTGCACGATAGCAAGCGGTACGCTAAGCATACGCGTCCACTGGTTAATCTTGCGGCGGCCTGATTCACCATCTTTGTGAAGTTCTTCAAGCTTTGGAATTGCTTTGGTAAGAAGTTGCGTGATAATTGATGCCGTAATGAACGGGCTCATTCCAACAAGGACGATCGAGAATTGCGCAAGCGCTCCACCCGAGAGGAGGTTTAGGAATCCACCAAAATCACTTCCGCCAATAACGCTGTTAATAACTTCTTTTAGCTGCGTTGGTTCAGCGAGTGGCACCGGAATGTGTGCAAGCAGACGATATGCGACAATGATACCTATAACGATAAGCAGACGTTTCTGCATATCTTTGTTCTTGAATGATCGGAAGATCGTTTTCCAGTTCATGAATTTTTTTCTACCCTCTTCTGTAATTAGCCTGTAGCTGTTGTTACTCCACGGAGTACACTATATTTAGTATACCCCGAAAAATACAGCAGTTTTATTTTTTGTCTGCTTTTTCTGCTTCTGCCGTGCTCTTTTTGAGTGGAGTTGCAGTTTTTGTAAAAGTTCCGCCGGCTTTTGTAATAGCTTCTCGGACACTTTTACTTGCGCCTTGGACCTTTAGGGTTACTTTTTCAGTTAACTCGCCACGTGCGATTACTTTTACTGTTTGGAACGGTGTAGCAATGTAACCCGCTTCAAATAGTGTAAAGTTATCAGCCGTTTTGCCTTTGAAAGCGTTAAGGTGATCTAGGTAGACAACCTGTGCTGGAGTTCGAAGGCTCTTGAATCCACGGGCTTTTGGTACGGCTTGCACAAGTGCACGCTGACCACCCTGGAACATGACACCTAGTTTCTTACCAGTACGAGATCCCTGACCTTTTGTACCACGACCGGCAGTTTTACCTTGACCAGCAGCGATACCACGACCGACACGTTTTTTGGTTTTGCTTGCGCTAACCTGGAGTTCGTTGTATTTCATTACTTAGCCTCCTCTTCCGTAGCTGCTTTTTTAGCAGTAGGTTTTTTGGTAGGAGCGTTTAGCCACTGGTCTTTTGGAACGAGTGTCTTCAAAGCTTCGATGGTTGCGTAGGCAATGTTCACCTTGTTCGTAGATCCTAGGGATTTAGAAAGAAGGTTACGGATACCGGTAACCCCGATGATTGAACGGACAACACCACCAGCGATAGTACCGGTACCAGGAGCAGCAGGCATAAGAAGCACTTGCGCGCCTGAAAACTTAACTTCAACGTCGTGTGGGATGGTGTCGTTAGCTATTGGAACGGTAATCATGTTCTTTTTAGCGACATCAGTTGCTTTAGCGATAGCTGTCTGAACGTCAGCACCCTTGGCAACACCAACACCAACTTTAGCTTTGCGATCACCAACGACCACAAGAGCCTTGAAGCGGAAACGTCGTCCACCCTTTACGACACGTGCAACACGGTCGATGTTGATAACTAGTTCTTCAAATTGCTTTGGCTCTGCAGGAGCTTGGTCACGACGGTTGTCGCGGCGGCCTGGTGCTGCTCCACGAGGAGCGCGAGCGTTAGTAGTAGCTTGTTCAGCCATATTAGAACTCCAATCCTTCTTTACGAGCAGCATCTGCAAGTGCGTTTAGACGGCCAGCGTACTGGCGTCCGTTGCGGTCAAATACAACTGCGTTAATCTTTGCTTTCTTTGCTTTCTTTGCAATATCTGCACCAACTTGGGCAGCTTTTTCAGC
This sequence comes from Candidatus Saccharimonadales bacterium, assembly GCA_035317825.1. NCBI lineage: Bacteria > Candidatus Saccharimonadota > Candidatus Saccharimonadia > Saccharimonadales (SeqCode) > Saccharimonadales bacterium (SeqCode). The sequence goes on from DATHGB010000003.1 coordinate 11,023, forward strand.
CATAGAACCGGTCATTTTCGTACCAACAGTGGTGCTAGCAACTAGCGTGTGCTGTTTTACGTCGTCAATGATCTGAGCGTTGATGTGCTTGTTGCTGATTGTTACCGTAAGGCGTGGACGCTCGGCAGAACCAGATACTTTACTACGTACGCGGTTTTTACGTAACGATTTGTTGAGTAGTTTTTTTGCTAGATTACTCATTGCTACTTACCAGCCTTTCCTGCCTTACGAAGAATAACTTCGTCAGCATATTTAATACCTTTACCTTTGTAAGGTTCAGGTTTTTTAAGCGAACGGATTTCAGCAGCGACTTGGCCAACCTGTTGTTTGTCGATGCCGTTGACTGTAATAGTCATCTTTTCAACAGTAAGGTTGACGCCTTCAGGCGCTGTGTATTTCACAGGGTGAGAAAAACCAAGGCTCATTTCGATAGCCTGGCCGCCACCGTTTATACGAAAACCGACACCGTTTACTTCAAGTTTCTTTTCGAAACCTTTAGTAACACCGTCGACGGCGTTATTTAGTAATGCACGCTGCAACCCGTGTTGGGCTTTGGCGATGCGTTCGTCATCCTTGCGGGTAACGATTGCTTGTGTACCTTCTAGGGTCACAGTAACGTCGCTCAGATGTGGTACGGTCAGTTCGCCTTTAGGGCCTTTGACTGTAATAACATCTGAGTCGACCGTGATTGTCACACCTGCAGGTACGTCAATTGGTAGTTTTCCGATTCGACTCATATTTGCTCCTTAATTTTTCCTAGTATACCTTAAGTAGTAATTCACCACCAAGGCGTTGCTTAACTGCTTCGTGACCAGTAATCACACCTTTTGAGGTACTGATTAGTACAAGGCCACGGCCGCTTTTAACGCGTGGGATATCGTTACTGCCGACGTAAACACGACGACCAGGTTTACTCAGACGAGTAATCTCGGTAATTGTGCTGTTTTCGCCAGGTTTGTTGATAGTAATAACCAGCGTGTCGCGTGGTTTGCCTGCTTCGATTTTTACATCTGCAAGGTATTTGTTCTTTTTAAGTTGCTGGGCAACTGTTACCTTCAATTTGCTTGATGGAACACGAACTTCTGCTTTGCCAACCATAGCCGCGTTTCGAATGCGGGTAAGAAGGTCGGCAATTGGGTCAGTTGATTGTAATGACATATGTAATTCCTTTCCTTCTTACCAACTACTCTTCGTGACGCCTGGGATTTCACCCTTTGAGGCTTTTTCACGGAAGTTAATACGGTTTAGTCCAAATCGACGCATGTAAGCACGTGGCCGACCAGATAATACATCCCGGTTCTTCCAGCGGCTTGGGCTACTGTTCTTTGGAAGTGCCTGTAGGCCTTCTAGGTCACCGACTTCTTTTAGTTCAGCGCGCTTTGCGGCAAACTTCAGAATCATTTTCTTGCGTTTTTCGTCGCGAGCGATCATAGATTTCTTAGCCATTAGCGTGCGCCTCCTTCTTTCTCAAACGGCATACCAAATTTCTCTAGTAATGCACGGCTGTGAGCAACATCTTCGTTACGAATAGCGAACGTTACCTGTAGGCCGTGTAGAACCTGCGTTTCTTCGAATGTTAACTCTGGGAAGATTGATTGCTCAACCAAACCTAGATTATAGTTTCCACCCTTGTCAAACTTAGCTGATACACCGTGGAAGTCACGAACACGTGGAAGTGATACGTTGACTAAACGGTCGAGGAATTCGTACATTCTGCTACCGCGTAGTGTCACGCTAATACCAACACGGTTCATACCGGCACGGATTTTAAAACCTGCAATAGATTTTTTAGCCATACGGTCAACTGGTGATTGACCAGTAACCTTGGTTAGTGTGTTGCGGACAGCTTCGTAGTAACGTTTGTCGTCTTTGTTCTTGCCGATACCAACGCTTACCACGATTTTCTCGAGTTTTGGTACTTGATGTACGTTACCGAGTTTCAATTCGGCTTGGAGTTCTTTGACATAAGTATCCTTATATAAAGCTTTCAAGCGAGGAGTTGCGTTAGTAGTAGCTGTAGTTTTAGCCATTACTTGATCTCCTTATTTTTTAGCTGACGAGCAAGGCGAACCTTGGTACCGTCGGCGTTCTTGATGTAACCAACACGACTAGTCTTGCTGGTTTTTTCGTCAACAACAAGCGCTAGTTTATGGAGTGGAGTTGGAGTATGAATATCCTTAGATCCACCACGTGGGTTAAGCTGGCTTGGTTTAACGTGGCGGTGTTTTGTACCGACACCTTCGATAAGCGCACTGTTCTTTTTCGTAAGAACAGAAAGTACCTTACCTGTCGTTCCCTTTTTGCTTCCAGAGATGATCTTTACGATGTCATCTTTTTGAATACGACGTGCCATATTAGAGTACCTCCGGAGCTAGGCTGATGATCTTCGCATAGCCCATGTCACGTAGTTCACGTGGCACAGGTCCAAAGACACGAGTAGCCTTAGGGTTTTTATCATCGCCAATAATTACTGCAGCGTTATCGTCAAAAGCGATAGTGCTGCCGTCTTTACGCTGAATTTGGTCGCGTGTGCGAACAATCACAGCTTTAACGACTGATTTACGTTTCACAGTACCAGTTGGGTTCGCTTGCTTTACGGTAGCGACGATAACGTCACCGACACGAGCATAACGACGCCTAGTACCGCCAAGAACACGGATACAAAGGATTTCCTTTGCGCCCGAGTTGTCGGTTACCTTTAGACGGGTTTCTTGCTGAATCATAACTAAGCCTTCACCTCGTCATCTTTTAGTTCAATTGAACCGTGAGACTTTTCAAGAATCTTGTCTAGTTTAAAGCTTTTACGCTTTGAAACGGGACGAGTTTCGCTAATTGTTACTAAATCACCCTTTTTAGCGTCATTGTCTTCATCATGAGCGGCGTATTTGCGGCTAACAGTATATTGTTTGCCATAAATAGGATGCGTTTCACGACTAGTTACAGTGACGGTGATGGTTTTGTTTGCCACATCCGATGTGACAGTACCGGTCAATGTCTTGGCCATATTATTTACTCTCCTCTGCCGCGTCAAGTTCAGCTGCTCGGATAGCAGTATGAAGACGAGCGATTTCTTTACGTGTGGCAGTGATGACCCTAGGGTTAGCTAGTTCACCTGCAGCATGACCACGTTTTGCTTCAAGCATATCAGCTTGCTTGGTAGCGAGCTCAGCTTGGAGTGTTTCGATAGTCTTCACTTCAGTTGCCTTCTTGGTTGTTTTCGTGTCAGCCATAGTATTAGGCCTCCTCTCGCTTGATAAAGCGGGTCTTTACTGGAAGTTTGTGACCGGCAAGACGCATTGCCTCGCGGGCTACTTCTTCGGTAACACCCTTCATTTCAAACAATACGGTGCCAGCTTTTACCTTAGCGACGAAGAATTCAGGGTTACCTTTACCGCTACCCATTTTCACGTCCTGTGGCTTGCGCGTAACAGGGGTGTGTGGGAAAATGCGAATCCAGATTTTACCACCACGTTTGATGTAACGTGTCATTGCCTGACGAGAAGACTCGATCTGACGACTGGTAATTCGTTCGTTTGTCTGGCTTTGGAGTGCGTAATCACCAAAAGCGATGTAGTTGCCACGAGTAGCAACGCCGTCGTTTTTACCTTTGCGAACTTTTCGATATTTGGTTTTCTTTGGAAGTAACATTATCGATCAGCCCTTTCACCCTTGTAAATCCAAACTTTCACACCAACGATACCAGCACCAGGGAGTGCGGCACGCGCAACGTGGAAATCAATGTCAGCACGGAGCGTGTGAAGAGGGACTGAACCCTCAATCACCTTTTCTGTACGAGCCATTTCTGCGTTGTTTAGACGGCCGGCAACCTGGATACGAATACCCTTGGCGCCTGCAGCCATAGTGTTTTGCGCAGTCATCTTGATTGCACGACGGAAATTAATACGGCGTTCAAGCTGACGGGCAATGTTTTCAGCAACAAGCTTTGCAGCAAGTTCCGGACGCTTTACTTCTTCGATGTTAATACGAACTGGTAGGCTAGCGATCTTTTCGATACCTGCTTTTAGTTCCGTAACACCTGCACCACCACGACCAATCACAACACCAGCTTTTGCTGTGTGAATAGTAATAGTGATAAGGTTTGCCGAACGTTCAATCTCAATACGATTGATTGTAGGGCGAGACGCGAACTTCTTTTCGATCAGTTCGCGAATGTGAATGTCTTCCGCAAGCCACTTGGCAAAATCACGCTTACCGGCGAACCAGCGTGAATCCCAGTTCTTGTGAACCTGGAGGCGGAAGCTAATTGGGTTTACTTTTTGGCCCATATTACTTGCTCTCCTTCTTTTCAGGTTTGTCAGCAACTACAGCTGCTGGCTTCTTCTTAGGTTTTACATCACCGGTTACTTCAACCAAGATGTTTGCAGATTTCTTCTGGAATGGAAGTGCACGTCCGCGGCTAGCTGGCTTGAATCGCTTCAAACGTGTGCCTGCAGTAACTGATAGTGTCGAGATAGCAAGTGTTTTGCCGTCTAGACCGTGTGTGTTAACTGCATTCGCCTTTGCGCTTTCGATTGCCTTTTTAACAGGCAATGCTGCGCGTTTTGGAACGTGTTCTAGGATAACAAGTGCGTCGGCTACGGTGCGTCCACGAACTAGGCTAGCAACCAGGCTAACTTTACGTGGAGTCTGGTCAACACCTTTAGCGTAGGCACGAATGGTTTGTTGTTCAGCCATTACTTCTTATCCTTTCCACCGTGCTTGCGGAATTTACGAGTTGGGCTAAACTCACCGAGTTTGTGACCAACCATATTTTCCGAAACAAGAACTGGAACATGTACTTTACCGTTATGAACAGCGATCGTACGTCCTACCATCTCTGGGGTGATCGTGCTTGCACGAGCCCAGGTTTTGATAATAGTACGGTCTGTCGATCCAAGCGCCGCCACTTTTTTAGCGAGCTTGAAGTCGATGAATGGTCCCTTTTTAAGTGATCGACTCATATACTACTTCTTCCTCTTACCTTCATGGCGACTTTTAACGATTAACTTACTGACATCTTTACGACGACGAGTACGGTATCCAAGTGTCAACTGACCCCAAGGTGTCTTAGGCGTACGGCCAATACCGTGAGCACCACCGTCACCACCACCGTGCGGGTGATCGACAGCGTTCATGGCAATACCACGAACAGATGGACGAATACCCTTACGACGGTTACGACCAGCCGAACCGATTTTAACGTTTTGGTGCTGAACGTTACCAACAATACCGATAGCGGCAGTTGCTTCTAGGCGGAATCGACGGACTTCGCCAGATGGCAAACGCACTTGAGCGTGGTCGCCTTCTTTAGCCATCAGCTGAGCTTTTGTTCCAGCCGAACGAACCATTTGCGCACCTTTTCCTGGGTAAATTTCGATCGCGTAGATCTGTGAACCAACAGGAATTTTAGATAGTGGCATACGGTTACTTGTTTCAATTGGCGCATCTTCACCGCTGGTGATAGTCTTACCCTTAATCATTTGCGTGTCAGCAAGGATGTAATGGTAAAGACCGTGCTGGTCTTTGATACGAGCAATACGAGCTGAACGGTTAGGGTCATACTCGATTTCCTCGACTGTCGCAACTGTACCAGGCGCAAGTTTATGGTTCATCAGACGGTAGTGTCGTTTAACACCACCACCACGGTGACGAACGGTGATGCGACCAGTGTTGTTACGGCCAGCATTTTGCTTTTTGCTCTTGACGAGACTTTTTAGGGGTTTACGAGTGGTAATTTCACTGTAGTCCTCTGTTGTCATGCCTCGACGAGCAGGAGTAGTTGGGTTGTAAGCTTTAATTGGCATTACTTCTTCTCCTCTTCTGCTGGCTGTTGTTCAAATACTTGGATACTATTACCTTCAGCTAGAGTGACGTAAGCTTTTTTAGAGTCTTTACGTGTTGTCTTGCCTGGGTAGCGGTTTTTACCGCGGCTAAAGCGAATTGCTTTACCATTTTGTACTAGTGTTTTGATACCAGTTACTTTTACTTCAAATTGAGTTTCCACCGCAGCAATAATCTCTTGTTTATTAGCTGTTAGCGGAACATTAAATACGTAAACATTGTTCGAGATGCTTTGGGCATAAGCTTTCTCGGTTGCGCGTGGGATAACACTAATAGATGTCATATTACGCCTCCTCCTTCACGAGCCAGTTTTTGATTGTCTCGAGTGATTTAGGGGCAATAACGATCTTGTCAGCGTTAAGGATATAGTAAACACTCAGGTAAGTTGACCTGGTAAGTAGAACATTCTGGATGTTGCTAGTTGCTCGGATCAGCTCTGGTGTCTTCTCGTCAACAACAACTAGTACCTTGCGGTCAAATTTATTGTCGGCCAAGAATTTTACTACTTCGCTTGTTTTACCGGTGGTCTTGATGTCTTTGACGACAATCTTGCCGGCTTTTTCAGCTAGAGTCAGTGCTTGTTTTAGTGCAACACGTTTACTGGTTGTACTAAGTCGCTTTGTGTAGTTTTCGTTGCCGCGTGGACCAAATACGACACCACCACCGCGCCAGATTGGGTTTCGTGATGAACCGAATCGTGCACGACCTGTGCCTTTTTGCTTCCATGGCTTTTTACCACCACCGCGGACTTCACCACGTTGTTTCGTGGTTGCGCTTGCAAGACGGTTGTTCGCAAGGAACGAATCATACGCTAGGCGTAATAGTTCGTGGTTTTGCACTTCGACTGCGAAGACTTCCTTAGGCAGGGTAGTTTTAGCAGCTGGTTTTGTAATCTCAGCCATTATGCTTTCCCTCCGATGATAATCAGACCTTTTTTCGGACCAGGCACAGCGCCCTTTAGACCGATAAGATGGTTAACCGCATCAACGTACGCCACTTCAAGGTTTTGAACAGTAACGCGGTCGTGGCCCATACGGCCAGCCATGCGTTTACCCTTAAAGACCTTCTGTGGATACATTGATCCAATAGAACCCGGTTTACGAACGTTTCCGTTACCACCGTGAGTCGATTTACTGGTATTAAAGTTATGTCGTTTTACCGTACCGGCAAAACCTTTACCCTTGCTTGTTCCAGTCGCGTCTACGACATCGCCTAGTTCAAACTGGTTTACGTCGATCGTGTCACCTACCTTTAGACCTTCAGGTAGTTCTGTAACACGAAATTCCCGAATATGTTTCGGGGTCACTTTAGCTGGACTTGTGTGTCCAGCAACGGCCTTGCTCAGGTTCTTACCCTCACCATATGCCACCTGTACTGCGTTATAGCCGTCGGATTCGACAGACTTGACCTGAGTCACAGTAACGGGGCCAGCTTGAATTAACGTCACAGGAATTGCGCGTCCATCCTCACTAATGATTTGGGTCATACCAATTTTGGTACCGAGAAGTGCTTTCACTATACTCTTGCTCCCACTTAAAATTCTTGGTGGAAGGCAGTATCTGATCTGTCAGACTTACCAATTCACCAAGAACGAGTTGTTATTACGTAATAAGTTACCTCCCGAATATACCACAGATATAGGGGTGAGTCAACTATTTATGACATATTAGAACAACCTTAAATAGTATTGTGAGAACTTAAGATATGTTGCATAAAATTTGTAGAACATTTATAATTAATAGTGCTCTCAGTGGGAGAGTAGACATATCCGAGCGAACAGGAGCACTTCGTGCAGAACACCCAGCCTTACAACGGCATGCCCGGCGACGCGATGAGCGAACTCATCTGGCGGAAGAGCCAGCGCAGTGGCCCCAACGGCAACTGCGTCGAGGTGGCCAAACTGCCTGACGGCAACGTTGCGATGCGCAACTCGCGCTTCGTCGGCGGCCCGGCGCTCGTCTTCACCAAGGCTGAAATCGAGGCCTTCCTCGGTGGCGTCCACGACGGCGAGTTCGACGACCTCGCCTGATCTCACCTGAGACGCCCCCGGTGGGTGTCGGGAGTCGAGGGCTAACACAGCCTCTCCTCCCGGCATCTGCCGGTCTCACCATATTATTGATCACAGATATTAATTTGATTTTACAAAGAAGAGACCTACGGCATTGTTCGGTAAGCGGCCATTGCCGTTTTTAATTTGCCTAATAGCGTTTTAAGCTGCGTCGCCTGTTGTTCCGACGCTTTTACAACCGTTCCTTGCACGGCCTGTAGCCGTTTGATTGTACCCTCGTAATTTGCCTTATTGTGTTCTTTGTCGGCAGTAATTAACTCTTGCCAGGCTGTTTTATATGCGGTAGATGAAGTGATTAGGCTGTTCTTTAGTTCTATTGAACTAGCCGATACCTTAAGTGGCGGCAGTTTTGATACGATCGTCGTCCATATTTCTAATTGTTTTGCAGGATCGGTCGGATCTGTTGCCTTTGCTTGGTTCATAATGAGCGCCAGCGCTTGATCGTCCTTAACGCTATCAGCGATATTTTGATTTGCTGTCTTTACCTCGTCTAATTTTTGACGGGAAGCTTGACACTCTTCTTTAGCTTTAGTAAGGTTGTATACGACATTACTTTTTTGATCTTTACATAACGCGGCTTGGGTCTGTGTAAGTACCTGGCTTAATTGATCAAATGCGCCTACGCGCTCTTTTGATGCAATTTCCTTAGCGGCCAATTTCGTATTAAGTGTCTTGAGCGCATCGGACACTGTTGTTTGCTGAACCTGAATACTCTTAGTCGCACCTGTTTCGGTAGATTTCATTATCCAATACACGCCACCAGCAACGAGGATGATAAGGGCTGCTACGATCAATAGCTTTTTTCTATTTGCTCGTTTAAGTATTTTCATATTAAAGTCCTAACCTTGATGAGCTTAGCTCACTGTTAAGCGGCCAGGGGTTAAACTTACACCCTTGCAGGTCAATCGACTGCTGCTGCATGACTGGTGCTAATTGGCCCGCACCGCCACAGCTAGCATGGCTATGGCCCAACCAATGTCCAGTTTCGTGG
>DATHGB010000004.1 GCA_035317825.1 Candidatus Saccharimonadales bacterium
GTCGTAAAAACCGACAATGTGTATCCTATGATTCCAGCTGGCCGCGGGTACAGCCATATGCTTATCAAAGCCCCGACGACAAAACTTGATAAACCAGTGGGGAGCACCTGATATGAAACAAGAAAGCGATCACACGTACACGCTGATACTCACCGTTCATAACAGTCCCGGCGTATTAGTGCGCTGTGCCCAGGTCTTTAATAGGCGCGGTCATAACATTGAACGGTTGCATGTCGAATCTATACCCGACTTGCCCCACGCCTCTTCCATGACCATTACCGCGTTTGGCAAACCCGAAACAATCGAACAAATTACGATGCAGCTGATGAAATTAATTGACGTTATTGATATCAAAAAGGAGGACGCATAATATGACAGAGCTAACTACGTATGGGCCATACAGCCCTGTTCGCAAAGCAGACAATCTACTGTTTGTATCAGGACAAGTAGGTGTTGATCCAATAACAAAAAATGCGTCATCGGACATAGCCGCACAAACGGAACAGGCGCTACGCAATATGGAAGATGTTTTGCATAGCGCTGAAGCAACCCTGCAGGATGTAGTTAAAACGACGATTTTCCTCACCGACATGGATGATTTCGAGGCAATAAACGCCGTTTATGAAAAGGTATTTTCAACCCCAAGACCAGCACGAAGCACGGTATGCGTACGTGAACTTCCAAGAGTAGGTGGCAACGTGCCGATCCGCGTAGAAATTGAAGCGGTAGCATGCAAGGAGTTATCATGAGTAGCCTCGTATTAGACGATACTGTCCGGGATATTCTTATGTCCCGCGTTTATGACGTCGCGATAGAATCCCCGCTAGAGCGAGCGGAAAAGCTAAGTAAACTCACTGGCCATAGTGTTTATCTAAAACGCGAGGATCTACAGCCCGTTCATAGTTTTAAGCTGCGCGGTGCGTACAATAAAATAATCCACCTCACGGACGACGAGCGGGCATGCGGTGTCATTACGGCAAGTGCCGGTAATCATGCTCAGGGTGTCGCGCTTGCTGCCCAAAAGCTTGGTATTAGTGCTCTTATTATTATGCCGCAAACAACTCCGGTAATAAAAGTAGACGCTGTTAAAAATTACGGTGCTGATGTTGAACTTCACGGTGATAATTACTCTGAGGCGGCAGATTATGCCAAAGGAAGAGCTCATGAGACTAAGCGAACCTACGTTCATCCTTTTGATGATCCGCTCGTTATCGCCGGACAAGGCACGATAGGGCGTGAAATCATTGAGCAACTACCAAATGCCACTCATATCTTCATACCCGTAGGTGGTGGCGGGCTTATTGCCGGTATCGCCAGTTACGTTAAGGCGCTGCGGCCGGATGTGAAAATCATCGGTGTGGAACCTGAAGATAGCAACGCTATGCAAGCAAGCATCGTGAGTAAAAAACGGGTTACTTTGGAACATGTTGGCATATTTGCTGACGGTGTGGCCGTTAAGCAAGTAGGGGATTATACGTATCAGATAGCCCGCAAAAATGTCGACGATTTTATAACTGTCGATACCGATCAAATTTGCGTGGCAATTAAAAATATATTCGAGGATACGCGCAGTATTGTCGAGCCGGCAGGTGCGCTCGCCATTGCAGGCATGACGAAATACGAATTGCCGGCTGGAGCTCAGGCTGTGGCAATATGCTCAGGAGCAAACATGACTTTCGAGCGTTTGCAACAAGTAGCAGAGCGAACACTCATCGGGTCTGGCCGAGAAGCGGTTTTTGCCGTTACCTTACCTGAAAAGCCTGGAGCGCTTCATGCTTTTTGTGATCAGATCGTAAAAAACCGAAGTATTGGTGAGTTTAGCTACCGGCTCAATAAACGATCGGGTGCCCGTATCTTTATCGGCCTTACCGTTAGCGGCGTAAGCGACAAGGATAATCTTATGAAGAAAATGGATGATCAGCACTACGACCATGTTGATCTCTCTAGCGATGATCTGGCCAAAGAGCACATCCGACACATGATTGGCGGGCAAGCGCCCCAAGTGACAAGCGAACATATCTATGAGGTTACGTTTCCCGAAAGACCGGGTGCGCTGGCTGGCTTTTTGCAGGCAATTGGCACTAATTGGAATATCAGTCTGTTCCATTATAGAAACGCCGCGAGTGATTGGAGCAAAGTGCTCATTGGATTCGAAGCGGATGATAGCAAAACGCTCGAAGCAAAGCTTGAGGCAACAAAGTTCGAATGGACGAAAAAAGACGACAATCTTGGCATTGGATTATTTCTTCAATAAAAATAACAACGACTTTTGTTTTACCCCTGTAACTCATGTGGATAAATAGTCGTCATGCAGTCCAGCATTGACACATTCGCTCACTGTTGTTATATATAGAGGTGATATTACTACAAAAACAGACAAGGAACATGCGAGTATTATGTCTGATTTACCAGAAAAACAAGTTAAGCGTCTGCGATCGCTTATCCAAGAAGCAGAAACAAACCTAGCAGCCGCTAAAGAGCTGCTCATTAGCATTTTAGGTGACGACGGTAACGTTGTGACACCTCGCTCAAGCCAAGAAGAAATCGGTGGCAAAGTTATCGAAGGTGTTTTTGACGGTCAGATCATGATTGGTCCTGACGGTAAAAGCTACCCAGTACCTGCAAACTATGCAAGCAAATCAAAGCTAGTCGAAGGTGACATTATGAAACTCACCATCGCTGACGACGGTGGATTTGTCTACAAACAAATCGGCCCAATCCAGCGTAAACAAATCATTGGTACGTTAGTGCAACATGACGGCGCTTACTACGTTGAAGCAAACGGACGCGAATACCGCATTCTTCTTGCAAGCGTTACGTACTTCCGCATCGCCGAAGGTGATCAAGTAACCATTATCGTCCCAGAAGACAATCCTGAAGCAACCTGGGCAGCTGTCGAAGCCGCTTTATAGAACAAATGGCAAAGTTACATTTTAAGTATGGCGCCATGAATAGTGGGAAAAGCGATACGCTTATTAAAACTGCCTACAATTACGGCGAGCAGGGACTTGAGGTTGTTACCATCAAGCCAAGTATCGACACCAAGGGTGATCGTCTTATCGTTGCACGTGGTGGTGCTACTCGCAAAGTAGATATTCTTGCGACGCCAGATACTAATATTCGCGAAGCAATCAAGAAGCTTAAAATTGAAAAACTTCACTGCGTACTCGTTGATGAAAGCCAATTCCTCACAGAAGAACAGATTGACCAGCTCTACGACGTTGCAAAACTAGATAATATCTCCGTAATAGCTTATGGACTTCGCGCTGATTTTCGCAAGCAATTATTCCCTGGCAGTAAACGTTTATTCGAAATTGTCGATAACATCGAAAAACTCCCCACTATGTGCCGCTGCGGTGCACAGGCTGAGTTTAATTGTCGCTTAGTTGGTGGCAAATACGTTTTCGAAGGAAGCCAGGTCGCTATAGACGGCGAAGGTGAAGTTACCTACAATTCGCTTTGCGGTAACTGCTATATTCTTGAACGTACGTCTTGACTTTATATACTACTTATGCTATAATGCATTAGTTCGGTAAGTTCCTACTTACCCCACGCTAAATAGTCAGGAGAATCACAGATGCATAATATATATGAAGTTCAGCGCGGTATGGCAGTCGCCCTAGAGGGAGACTCACTTACGATGCCGGCAGATGCCGATCTCGCGGATGAGCTTGGAATCTTAGCGGGTTTTCCTGCAGGGTTTGAGCCAGGAAGAAATGCTATTGTTCTACAGGCCTTTCAAGAGCTACTAGGTGACGGTAGTATAGATATTATGAATAAGCCCGAGGATAACGTCGTTGAATTGCGTTATAATCCACACGAAGAAGAACCAAAGCCCGATTATCGTCTCTTTGATGATACTTTACTTTCACCCAGTGAAAAAATCGAAATGGATTGCCTTGTGATAGAGTCACTCCATGCTCAACTAACCACCCCTGAACATCTTCCTGATCACCAAGCCACAGAACTGCTTCATATGCTCCTTGCTCGTCTTGATGAAACTGGAGAAGATTTAGACAAACTAATTTAGCGCTCCTATCGACTTAAATTCAATATAAAACTCTGCTTTAAATTATACAAAGTGGAGTTTTTATTTCCAGGCAAAATCACAACATACTTATTCATAGACTTCGCGTATAGTAATACATAGAAAAGATGAGGGGAAGTGAAATCAACAATCTATGAGCTCTAAAGCACTGTATCGCAAGTACCGCAGTAAGTCACTTGCCGAGGTTGTCG
>DATHGB010000005.1 GCA_035317825.1 Candidatus Saccharimonadales bacterium
AGCGATATCCGCGACAATGTCGGCTATAGTCCGATCACAAGGGTCAAACGAAAAGATGGATCGTTCGACCTAACTCCGCTTATCGTAGGAAGCCAAGGAACGCTTGGAATTATTTCAGAAATGATTATGAAGAACGAATTCGTTAGCGCACATATGGCCGTGGCCGCCGTGGCGTTTAGCAGTAGTGAAACTGCTAGGGATGCGCTGGATAACCTACGTAAACTCGAACCAGCTTTTTTGGAATATTACGACGGTGCATTATTTGAAGCAGCGGCAAGCGAAGGGAAAGTATACGATTTTTACAAAACCGCTTGTGCTAGCGGCAGCGTAAGCACGGTCATTATGATAGGGTTCGATGACTTTAATGAGCGAGCCCGAAGCCGCAAGCTTAAAAAGGTTGCCAAAACATTACAAAATGTTGAAGTGACACTAGTAAGCGCTAACGGGGAAGATGCCCAAGAAATTTTGGCAATCCGTGAAGTAACCGCATACTCCTTACGGCCTGCAGGCAAAGATCTCTCGGCACCTCCACTTTTTGACGGTGCATATATTCCATCCGAACGTTTTGATGATTTCTCATCGGCGGTTGCTACGCTGGCGGCAAAGCATCACGTTACTTTGCCTCTTCACGGCCGAATTCTAGAAAGCGTCTACTCTACGCGCCCTCAATTGCAGTTTCACAAAGTAGGTGACAAGCAAAAAGTATTCAAGCTTCTTGATGAATACGCGAAGATTGTTGAAAGTTGTGGAGGCCATCTGATCGGAGAAGGGGGCGAGGGCCGAGTAAAAGCACGCTTTGCCTATGCTCCACTCGACGACGATATACTCGAGTTTTTCACGGCTGTAAAAGCGATTTTTGATCCGTTTGCTATCCTTAACCCCGGGGTAAAACAAACCGCCGAGATCAGGCAGCTAGTTTCTCAGCTTCGGACAGATTATGACACGGCGCAATTCGCTAGCTATGTTCCCTATAGCTAAGCCTTGAAAATGTCACTTTAAGCGACTATCATAGCTAAAGCGCGCGAGTGGCGGAATGGTAGACGCGCTAGCTTCAGGTGCTAGTGTCCTTCGGGATGTGGAAGTTCGAGTCTTCTCTCGCGTACCAGAGTAAAAATCGGCTTTTATGCCGATTTTTACTTTACTATACTTTAGATACTATACTGATATTTACAACACCACCCCTGTTGGCAAATTGCTCATATTTACAGAATTCTTTAAAATGGATATGCAAATATTAAACGTAATAGGGTGGGAACTAATATGAAAATGAATATCAAAGGGTTAATGTTAGGTTTTGCGGCATTCGCAATGGCGGTCAGTACGGTTGTCTCTACTGCTCAGCCAGCAGCAGCTGTTGGTCCTTGTGGTTCGAGTTATACCAAGGTTGGATCTTACAATATGGCTGCAGGGAATGCAAAGGGTGGAACTCTCGAGATATACTGGTCAAATACAAAAAAGAATAACTGTGCGGTGGCAAGATGCTACGACTGGACCTGTGGATATGGTGTACACCGTGAGGTGTATATCAGCAGAACAAATGACAGTTCTTGGAATGACTGGGAATCTGGGTGGAACTGGGTAAGTTATGCAGGTCCTGTCTATAGTTACAATTCAGTCGGGCGCTGCATAACCGCCCAAGCCAGATTCTACGCTGGTGTTAATTCTAACTACGGAACAGCTAGAATTGAGGGTAAACACTGCGGTTAAATAAAAAAGTCTCGTAACTATTAAAACTTAAAACGCTATTCGAACGGATAGCGTTTTAAAGTTTAGATTAGTAATAAGCGTACAGACCCTATTTGGATTGATGCAGGCTACGGATTTGTTTTTTGAACTGGGCGAACTGATCCTCGAACTCTAATGTGCCGTCAATTTCGACATAATACTCATCAGGCATGGAGGGTGCTTCAATTTCACTCGCTACCCGCAGTACATGTTCGGGGGCAAACCGCATCTGATCATTGGTAATTTCTCGATTTTCTCCGCGTTCAACGGCTATATCTATCGGGGTTTTTATCCAGATCACAGCAACGTCTGCACCAAGCTTATGAGCGATCGCAGCGTATCTTGCCCGGTCTTTGACGAAATTGTAGTTTGCATCACACACAACGGAATGACCCGCACTTAAGGCTTCGTGTGCAGCATACGCAAGTGCGCCAAATACGAGCAGATGATCAGTCGAGCCGTGATGTTCTTCAGGCTTATCAAATAAATGTCGTCTTAGGTGGTCACTATTTAAGCGGAGAGCTTTAATTTGTGTTGCAAATCTTTTTGAGAAATGACTTTTTCCAGAGCCAGGATATCCCAACATAAGATATAGGGTACGTTTCATGATTCTTTAACAGGGGTCGCATTAACTATATTCGTATAAATAAGCTTAAGCATATCAGAAATTATATCACGTGCATGAATGGTTTTAGCAATTATTTATCTCCTTTCGCTACAATAGGGATATGAATGAATTATCCGTAGGTGTTGGACCATATGAAAAGCCATGGCCCGTAGGATTCCAATACGATGTTGTACTACTAGAAAATGGCGACCGTCGGAACGTTGAAGATAAATATCGCTACTGGACGGTAAATGCCATTAAAGCCGACCTCGACAAAACTCGAGTCGATCTTCATATTGCGATCGAGAATTGGCAGCATGACCTTAATATTGGTACGATTGTACGAAATGCCAATGCCTTTAATGTAGCGGCCGTACATATTATTGGTCGCCGTCACTGGAATCGTCGAGGAGCGATGGTAACCGATCGTTATCTTGATATTATTCAGCACCAAACGGTCGAAGATTTCGTGAAGGCTGTAGATGGCCGTCATATCATAGCCGTAGATAATCTACCTGGCGCCGAGCCTCTTTCTGAAACAATGCTACCTAAAAAAGCGGTGCTCGTATTTGGAGGTGAGGGACCAGGGTTAAGCCAAGAAATGCGTGATGCTTCTGAAAAAATGGTGATGATCGAGCAATTAGGGAGTACACGATCTGTCAATGTTGGCGTGGCGGCTGGTATCGTTATGTACGCATGGCTGCAGCAGCATATTTTTAGCGTTGATTAGATAAATTCACACGCTATATATTGTGTCAATCTTGTCGGACTGTCATAATGAGAGTATGGAAAATAGTTCAGAAACTAGACACGTAACAAGGATTCATATCGAACTAACACCGAGTGATCCCGTTGAGTCTGCGCTCCATGAATTTATAAATGATGATGAGCAAAAATTGCATATCTTTACAGGTGCACGGCATATCGTGAATACCACTGAAGCCCATACGCACGTCTTCAGGGAAAGGCTTGCGCATATAGAAAAAGCCTTGGCTATGGTTGCGCACAACTCTATATTTCTAAGTGGGAATACCCGATTCATACCGCGTAAAGACGGGGGTGGCAGACTTTTTATCGAACCGATGCAGCCGGATAGATTGACGAATATCGTCGGCAGGATGAATGGCATCGCTTCCCTAGAGGGCGTTAGTGATACCGGTCTTTTGTATGTTGATTTTAGCAGCCAAAGTTTAAAGGAAGATATTCTCGAGCGAAGACGCGCGTTCAATGAAAAAGCTAAAGATCCTTCAACGCGTGAGCGTTTTTATGTCGGAAGCCCTCATCTCGTTACGCTTGATATTCCGCAATATAAAATACGCGGACGGCCATTAAATGAAGTAAGCTAGTTCATGGTATAATTACCCTATGATTTATCAATCTATCCATCACTCGCATCTGCTGCCGGAACGTGTCGGATAGATTTCTTTTTACTAAAAAATAACGCCGATTCACGTTTTCGGCGTTTTTTGATCCATTTATTATTTATTTTAGGAGAATTACTATGTCCAGATCTAAAAGCTCACGCTTGCGTTTACCGGATAAAAATGCAACAATAACCCCTATGAGTAGTTTGTCTTCGCAACCCTACAAAGGTACGCGTGATTCTTACCCCGAAGATATGCGTGTTCGAAACTATATTTTTGCGCAGTGGCGTCGAACCGTTAAATCGTTTGGATACGAAGAATACGGCACACCTCTTTTAGAGCCGCTTGAACTTTATGCCGCTAAATCCGGTCAAGAACTCGTTAGCGAGCAAACCTACACGTTTACCGACCGCGGTGGCCGCGTTGTAGCCATCCGTCCCGAACTAACGCCGAGCGTCAGCCGCATGGTAGCTGCTAGACGCCAGGAAATGGCATACCCAGCCCGTTTATATAACATTAGCAACTACATGCGCTACGAACGCCCTCAGCGCGGTCGTGAACGCGAATTCTGGCAGATGAATGTCGATATTTTTGGCGTGGAAGGCGCTCTGCCGGAATCTGAAGTAATCGGCATAGGCTATACGCTGCTTAAAAACCTTGGCGCGACTGACGAGATGTTCATCATCAAAATTAATAACCGAAAAGTTATTAATTATATGATGGCACAGTATCTTGGCCTTGATACTATTCAGGCGCAGTTAATGATCAAGCTATTTGACCGCAAGAATAAGATTGCAGCTGAGGACTTTCGTGATCAGGCAATCGAGATTTTTGGCGAACAAGCCGCCCCGGAAGGTCTAAAAAAGATTTCCGCACTTCTGTCCGCTAAAAGCATGGGCGAATTACCTGAGGATATTCGTGAAAGCGGAGCTGTAAAGGAAGTCCAAGAACTATTTACGCTGTTAGAACGTGCCGGTGTTAAAAATGCTATTTTTGACATTACCCTAATGCGAGGCCTCGACTACTATACGGGTACTGTATTTGAATTTTTCGACACGCACCCGGACAATAACCGTGCGATGTATGGCGGTGGCCGCTACGACGGACTTGTCGGTTTGTTTGGCGCCGAACCTATTTCGGCAGTTGGTATGGCACCCGGCCTTACGATGACCGAATTATTTTTACAGACGCACAAACTCCTGCCCGACCTTCCTTCTACGACCGAGGTTTATATTGTTGTACTTGGCGACGCTCTAAAAGGTGCTATGAAATTAGCGAGCGATCTACGTGAAGAAGGCGTGAATACCGAACTTGATATCACTGGTCGTAAACTCGACAAGCAGCTTAAGACAGCGGTGAAAAAACACATTCCATTCATTATTTTTGTTGGTGATGACGAGCTGCAAAGCGAGATCTATCCATTCAAGGACACCGCTTCAAGTGAAGAGCAAAAACTGAGCTTCGAACGTATTGTCAGTAGTGTCAAAGATCGCCGCCGCAAGCATGACGACGATTTAGACGATTTGTTCGAGTAGTCTACATCTGTTATAGTAGTCCGAGTATGAAGACTACCGTAAAACACCTATCCGACACAAAGGTTGAGCTAACTATCTCGCTTGACGCTAAAGAACTTAAAGACGCCGAACAAGTGGCGCTTACAAAACTATCAAAATCCGTGAAAGTCCCGGGCTTTCGTAAGGGTAACGTGCCAGCTAGTGTGGCTGCAAAGCATGTTGATCCTAATTTGCTTTCGCAACAAACCCTTGAAGATGCGCTTTCAAAGTCTGTAGCCGAAGCCTTTACGGCCGAGAATCTACAAGTACTTGACCGCCCCGCTGTCGATGTTAAGAAATTCGTTCCCGGTAGCGAAGTAGAATTCACAGCCGAAGCTGAAATCTTACCAAAAATAACGCTAGGTGACTATAAAAAACTGAAAGCTAAAAAAACAGCCGCTAAAGTTGTTGCAGCCGATGTTGACGAAGTCGTTGAACGTATGCGTATTGGCATGGCCGAGAAAAAAGATGTGAAGCGCGCTGCTAAAAATGGCGACGAAGCAACAATCAACTTCATTGGTAAAAAAGATGGCGTTGCGTTTGAAGGCGGTACAGGTAACGACTATCCTTTGACTCTTGGAAGTAACTCATTTATTCCAGGGTTCGAAGAAGGTATTATTGGTAAAAAATCGGACGAAACATTTGATCTTGAACTTACGTTTCCCGATGATTATCACGCGGCTGACCTAAAAGGCGCTAAAGTTGTTTTTGAAACGACTCTGACAGCTCTTAGGGAAATCGTCCTACCTGAACTTACTGATGAATTCGCAGCCAAAGCTGGTCCTTTCACTTCTATTAAAGAGATGAAAGATGACATCAAAAACGAACTAGCTGCACAAAAAGACCGTGAAGCCGTCGAAAAACTTAAAGACGAACTTGTTAAAGAACTCGTTGAAGTAAGCAATGCTCCGACTCCAGATGTCCTAGTTAAGGATCAAGCCGAATCAATCGAACGCGACATGACGCAGAACTTGATGTACCAAGGCTTAACGCTTGAACAGTATCTTGAGAACAAGGGCTTCGGATCAAAAGAAGAATGGCAAGAAACTGAAGTTAAAGACGCAGCAATCGCACGCGTTAAAGCCGGACTTGTGCTTGCTGAACTTAGTAAAGCTGAAAAGATTGAAGCAACGAATAAAGAACTCGACGAACATGTCGAACTATATAAAAAACAGTACGCCAATAACCCGCAAATGGTCGCGCAATTCGATCAGCCAGAAGCTCGTCGTGATATTGCTAACCGTCTACTGACCGAAAAAACAGTTGATCGTCTCATAGAACTCAACAGCTAATAGTTTTTTTGCTTGCGTGGTATCATAGAAATATGAGCGCAGAGCAGACGATTCGGCAGCTCCTTGCCGAGGCAGATGTGAAAATAAACGGATCTAGACCGTCAGATCTGCAGGTTCTTGATGATAGATTCTATGGACGTGTCCTTCGCCACCGCGAACTTGGTCTAGGTGAGTCGTACATGGATCGCTGGTGGTCATCAAAGGCGCTTGACGAACTGATCGCAAAAGTCCTGAGCGCTAATCTTCGCCGCAAAGTTCGGATTAGTCCTGAAATGGCTTGGACGTTTGTTCTGTCGTCTATTACTAATCGCCAAACTATTACGGGTGCTAAGAAGAACGCTTCTCATCACTACAATATCGGCAATGATCTTTATGAGCGGATGCTAGATAAGCGCATGGTCTATAGCTGCGGCTACTGGCGAAATGCTAAAAATCTGGACCAAGCCCAAGAGGCAAAACTCGATTTGATCTGTCGCAAACTTCATCTGAAAAAAGGCATGAAAGTGCTCGATATTGGTTGTGGCTGGGGAGGTTTTTCCAAGTTTGCAGCTGAAAAATACGGTGCAGTTGTTACGGGCGTTAGTCCGGCCGCCGAACAAGTCAAACTTGCCCGTAAACGCACAAAGGGTCTATCGGTGACGATCAAGCAACTTGATTACCGCGATGTGAAAGGCAAATACGACCGAATTGTATCTATCGGCATGCTGGAACATGTCGGAAATAAAAACTATCCGACGTTCTTTAACCAGTGTCTAAAATTATTAAAACCTGACGGTTTGATGTTGCATCACACAATCGGGGCTAATCATACTACCAGGGCTAATGACCCCTGGATTGATAAATATATTTTTCCAGGTGGGCATTTGCCCTCGCTTGCCGAATTAACCAAGGTGACGCAAAAGCAATTTATCATTGAAGATATACATAACTTTGGCCCGGATTATGACAAAACATTAATGGCCTGGCATGCTAATTTTGTAAAGCACTATAAAGAGATTAAAGGCGAATATGACGAACGATTTTACCGTATGTGGACATACTATCTGTTGGTATGTGCTGGCCTATTTCGCGCCCGTCACGCACAGCTCTGGCAAATCGTCATGCGTCCTAGAGGACGTAGTGATACCTACGAAAGCATTCGTTAGCACTCTGGGTTGACGAGTGCTAATTGACGGCGTAAAATAGAGTATATGAATAAGCCAAGCAATTATCTCGTACCAACAGTTATCGAAAAAACACACGAGGGTGAGCGTGCCTTTGATATCTATTCTCGCCTGTTAAGCGAACGTATTATTTTCCTCGGCGAGGAAGTAAATGAACATACGGCTAACATCGTTGTAGCCCAACTTTTACACCTTGCGTATGATGACCCTAAAAAAGACATCAAACTATATATCAACAGCCCAGGGGGTAGCGTATACGACGGCCTAGCGATCTTTGATACTATTCAGTTTATTGCACCTGATGTACAAACAATTGGTATTGGACTACAAGCCAGTATGGGCGCATTCCTGCTCAGTAGTGGAACAAAAGGCAAGCGTGTCGCACTTCCAAATAGCCGTATTATGATCCACCAACCGAGCAGTGGCACTCAAGGTAAGATTACCGACCAAGAGATCACCCTGCGTGAAGGATTGTTCCTCAAGCACCGCTTAAATGAAATCCTTGCTAAAAACACCGGTCAGAAATTATCTAAAATCGAAAAAGACGTTGATCGTGACTTTTGGATGAGTGCCGAAGAAGCCGTCAAGTACGGTCTTATCGACGAAGTAATCGAAAAGGCTTAACTACCTAAAAATGAGGTAACCATTTAAACTTACGGTCTGGGTTGCTTTCATACATCTCTTCATATTCATCGAGAATTCCGGCATTGCGCGCTGCTCCAATCGCATTCTGCCGAGTGCACCATGCCTTAGTTGATCGTGGAAATAGATTGTCTGCATCACCCTCTACTAGGGCAGTCTCTAATTTCTTGCGATGACCCAACTGCTCTTTAATAAGTACGCCACCAAGTGCTAGTCCTGCCATGTATAGCGGAATAGTAGCGGCATTTTTTGATTCTCGCGTTGTATATAACTCGAAAGCTTTACCCGCTAGTGCGACCGTAGACACAAGGCTTAGTGCAACTCCTATTGGGGTTGTTCTGAGTGTTTCGATAGATTTTTTGGGTAACTTATTCAAGATTTATCTAATATATAATATTTTGACAAAACACACAATAGCGTGCGATTGGCATGTTTTAAAAATAACTGTTATAATACATATACACCTAGACCTCTGAAAGGAGGTGAGTGATATGGCTATGCGTAATTGGGTGGAAGACGATCCCCTCTGCTGTTCGACTGGTGCGGATAAGCCCGACAAAGGGCCCACCGTCAACGCTGGACCGTTCGGGTGGCTGCGTGTCGCAGTCGCTGCGTGTGTAATAGCAGTGGCTTGCGTGGAGGGTAGTATCCAGGGCATCCGGGCTCTGCGCCGCTAAGTGCGTCGGTCACGACGCTCAAATAGGTTCGTTTAGTCGATAAGCCTATGAGGGCGACCCTCTCTATGTTTGTCCTGAGCGATAGACCTCCGTGGTTAACCCTGCGGAGGTCGTCTCATGTTCGGATACTTTTACAAAAGCTCAAAGTAGTCGCAAATTTATAATCGGGATATAACATGAATTAGTCTTGTTTGTTGTATATTCCACGCTTGAACAGCCATAAGCGGCATGTTTAAATTGGTCGGTAAGTCAGCAAAATCATTCAAATTACCAACTTTTGCAGGGAGTGAGAATGATGGCCGACCAGGCCGAAGATGAAAGAGCCAGACGGCGTGCGGCAGTTCTTGAGCAGATTGAAAAAAACAAGCGCCTCAATCAACAAGCTAAGACTGATGCCGAGCGAGCACGTCGACAACAAAACAGATAGAGCTCCGGCTCTCTTTTTGTTGTGACTTACGGAATACCCGCACTATCACATGCTTATTGTGATGGTGCGGGTTGCTGTTAATTTTAGGTAATTTATGATATAATAAATTCTAACATACGCCAACACGGGGAGTGGGCAAAATGAAACGTGGAAAGTATGTCCAGGACATCCTGGCCGGTGTCGCCGGTCTGGCGCCTCTCGGCCTCTGCCTTTACGAGGGCTGGCTAGGAGCGGCGCACATCGCAGCAGCTGTCGTCGGCGGCGCTCTTCTGACCTTCGGGGTCGGATTGGGCATGGAGGTCTGGTGCAAAGACAGGGCTGATGCCAAAGTCAGCAAGCTCTGAAGCGCAACCTTCCTCCGCATGAGCGGTTTCTGATGGTCGTGAGAGCAGTTAGCTCCGACCATCAGGAACTTGCTCCATTTTTATTTTTTAATCCATAAATTTCCTCCGTTTAAAGCCTTGACTTATTGTCAAGCAGGCTTCACAATAAGTATCAAGAAGTAGTGTAGCTGTGGTTACGTGTGCACTAACGTCCGGCGGCAATGGACGTGAAATCACCACAGTTAAGGGAATCTTCGGCGCCGATTCTACAAACCTAATCACTAATACAATTTATTTGCGAGGAGTATAACGCGTGGCAAAAACCAAGCAGAGCGCAGCAAAGCGTGTCTTTTTTACTAAAGGCGACACAGCTTTACCGCTACCAAATCTCATCGCTCACCAAAAAGATTCTTGGCGTGAATTCGTCGAGACTGGTCTGAGCGAAATATTTTCAGAACTTAATCCTATCGAGGATTACACAGGACAAAAACTAGAATTACGATTCAAGGAATATGCGTTCCAAGATCCAAAAACTAGCGAGCAAGACGCAAAGGAAAATAACTTAACCTTTGACGCTCCTTTGCATGCCAACGTAGAACTTACCAACAAAGTTACTGGTGAAGTTAAAGAACAAGAGATTTATCTTGGTGACTACCCATGGATGACCGACCGCGGTACGTTTGTGATTAACGGTACCGAACGTGTCGTTGTTTCTCAGCTTATCCGTAGTGCAGGTGTATTCTTTACTGCCGATAGCGGTGTGGGCCGTAATAACTACGGTGCTAAACTAATTCCTGGCCGTGGTGCATGGTTGGAATTTGAAACCGCTGCTAACGGTACTATTTATGTTAAGATCGACCGCCGCCGTAAACTTCCTGTTACTACACTTTTGCGTGCCCTAGGCCACAGCAAAACATCTGAAATCAAAAGCCTTTTTGCCGATGTTGACACCGGTGAAGTAAAATACATCGATGCAACGCTTGAAAAAGACCCTTCAAAGGGTGCAAACGAAGCACTAATCGAAGTATACCGACGTCTACGTCCGGGCGACCTTGCCACGGTCGACAACGCACGTAGCATGATCGAACGTATGTTCTTTGACTTCAAACGCTTTGACTACAGTCGCGTTGGTCGTTACAAACTAAACCGCCGTTTAGGTGTTGATGTTCTAAACACGACTGAAAACCGTGTTTTCCAAATGAGCGACCTTATTGCCATTATTAAGGAGATTATTCGCCTTAATAACTCTCAGGAACCTGCCGACGACATCGACGCACTATCTAACCGCCGCGTGAAACTAGTTGGTGAGCTTGTTGCTCGTCAGTTCCGCGTTGGTATGCTGCGTATGCAACGTAACGCCATGGACCGTATGTCTATGTCTGACATCGAAACAGTTACTCCAGGCCAGCTAATTAACGCTCGTCCTGTCGTTGCTGCCGTTCGTGAGTTCTTTGCCAGTTCACAGCTTTCACAGCTGATGGACGAAGTTAACCCGCTTGCCGAGCTTTCACACAAACGCCGCCTAAGCTCAATGGGCCCTGGCGGTCTTTCACGCGAACGTGCTGGATTTGACGTGCGTGACGCGCACCCAACTCACTACGGACGCCTATGTTCTGTAGAAACTCCAGAAGGTGCAAACATTGGTTTGGTGCTGAACTTAGCGACCTATGCACGTGTTAACGAATATGGTTTTATTGAAACCCCTTACCTTAAGGTAGTTAAAGGCAAAGTTACCGAAGAGCTTGTCTACCTAGACGCTTCACAAGAACTCACCGAAGTTATTGCTGACGCTGGTGCCAAGATAAACGATGACGGTACATTCGCCGCTGAACGCGTGAGTGCTCGTAACAACCTGAACCCAGAACAAGTTGACGTATCTGAAGTAACCTACATGGATGCTGCCTACAAGCAGATCCTCGGTTCAACTGCATCACTCGTGCCATTTATCGAGAAAAACCGTGTTGACCGTTCACTTACTGGTTCAAACATGCAGAAGCAAGCTGTCCCGCTTTTGACGCCACAGGCTCCAATCGTTGGTACTGGTATTGAAGGCGAACTTGCTAAAAATACGAGTCAGCTAGTTACCGCTGAGGGTGATGGTGAAGTTGTCCGTGCTGATGGTGACGAAATCCACGTTAAGTACAAAGACGGAACTAAAGTGTACGAACTTACTCACTTTGCTAAGTCAAACGACGACCGTTCAATCAACCAGAAAACCCGCGTTAACCGCGGCGACAAGGTTGTAGCCGGCGACGTACTAATCGAAGGTGCTTCAATCGCTGATGGCGAGCTAGCACTTGGTCGTGACCTTACTGTGGCATTTATGCCTTGGGGTGGTTACAACATGGACGACGCGATCGTCCTAAGCGACCGTATCGTTCAGGAAGACGCTCTAACAAGCATCAACATCAAGGACTACACCGTAGAAGTCCGTGAAACCAAACTAGGTCCAGAAATCGTTACCCGCGATATTCCAAACGTATCTGAAGAATCACTTCGTCACCTAGACGAAACTGGTGTCGTTCAGATCGGTTCTGAAGTAAAAGCCGGCGACGTACTTGTCGGTAAGATTACGCCAAAGGGTGAACAAGAACTAAGTTCAGAAGAACGACTTCTTCGTGCGATCTTCGGTGAAAAAGCCAAGGATGTCCGAGATACTTCACAGCGTATGAACAACGCCGGTGGTGGTAAAGTCGTCGGAATCAAGATCTTTAGCCGTGAAAACGGTCACGAGCTTAAAGCTGGTGTGCTCATGCAGATTCAGATCTTCGTTGCGCAACTTCGCAAAATTAGCGTTGGTGACAAGCTTGCTGGTCGCCACGGTAACAAGGGCGTTGTTGCTAGGATTCTCCCTGTAGAGGACATGCCATTCATGGAAGACGGTACCCCAGTTGACGTAGTACTTAACCCGCTAGGCGTGCCTTCTCGTATGAACATTGGTCAGCTATTTGAAACGCACCTTGGTATGGCCGCACGTGCTCTTGGGTACAAAGTTGCAACCCCACCATTTAACGGTGTTCCAAACGATATCATTAGCGACGAACTTGAAAAAGCTGGTTTTGCCCGTGACGGTAAATCACAACTATTCGACGGTCGTACTGGTGATGCATTCGAAGAACGGACAACTGTCGGTGTGATGCACATTATTAAGCTTCACCACATGGTAAGTGACAAGATTCACGCTCGTTCAACTGGTCCATACACTATGGTTACCCAGCAGCCGCTTGGTGGTAAAGCGCAAAACGGTGGTCAGCGATTCGGAGAGATGGAAGTATGGGCACTTGAGGCGTATGGTGCTGCTACGACCCTTCAGGAAATGCTTACGATCAAATCAGACGATGTCTATGGTCGTGCAAAAGCATACGAATCAATCATCAAGAACGAAGCGATTGTTGGTCCTAAACTGCCAGAATCATTCAACGTGCTCGTAAAGGAACTTCAAGGACTCGGCCTACGTGTCGACCTATTAGTTGATTCCGAAGATGCTATTGTTGATGCCGAACAGGTAATTGCCGCAGCTGGTCCAGCCGACAAGACTGTTCCTGCACTTGATGACACTGAAGTCGAAACCGTTCTAGATGAAGCTGATGAACTTGGCGACATTGACGGTGAAGATGGAATAAGTATTCAAGACATTGATGAAATAGAAGAAATTAAGGAGGAGGCGTAATATGAGCCGCATTATCGCCAACAACGGAATTGCTGATTTTGACGCTGTCCGCCTTGCTGTAGCCAGTCCAGAAGATATGCTGAAGTGGAGCTACGGGGAAGTCACAAAACCAGAGACGATTAACTACCGTACGCAAAAACCTGAACGCGATGGTTTGTTCTGCGAACGAATTTTCGGACCAGTAAAAGACATCAACCCGCACGATAGCAAGCTAAAGGGAGTCCGCTCTCGTGAAGCGGCTGTCGACAAGAACGGTGAACTGGTCACTAAATCAATCGTTCGTCGTGAACGAATGGGCCATATTAACCTTGCTGCGCCTGTTGCGCACATCTGGTTTATGCGCGGTACACCGTCAGCCATGTCACTATTACTTGGCGTGACTGTCCGTAACCTTGAACGTATTGCTTACTTTGCAACCTACGTCGTTCTAAAGGTCGACGAAGAAAAACGCGACCAGTACCTTGCTGATCTAGAAGCTGAAACCGAAGCTGGACGTGCCGCGATTAAAATTCGCTACGAACGCGAAGCAGAAGGCGAAGGCGTTGACGTTAAGCAACTAGCTGAACAGCAATCACGCGAAATCGAAGAGCTTGAAGAAACATATACCGTTAAAAAAGCCCAGCTTGAAATGCTCGTAAAGAGCGCGCTTGTTAACGAAACTGATTTCCGTAACCTTCCTGAAGAATACGAAGATCTAGCTGAAGTTGGCATGGGCGGTACGGCACTTAAAGCACTTCTAGACGAAATTGACCTTCCAACGCTTATCACTAAGCTATCCGAAGAAGTCGAAGGCGCTAAGGGCCAACGCGAAAAGAAACTCCTGAAGCGCCTTAAGGTGCTTGAGGGTATGCTTGCCGCTGGTATCAAACCAAGCAGCCTAACGCTAACTGTTCTTCCTGTTATTCCACCGGACCTACGTCCAATGGTACAGCTAACAGGTGGCCGTTTTGCGACATCTGATCTTAACGACCTTTACCGTCGTGTGATCAACCGTAACAACCGTCTTAAAAAACTGATTGACCTAAACGCTCCTGAAGTTATCCGCCGCAACGAAATGCGTATGCTTCAAGAAGCTGTCGACGCCCTCGTTGATAACAGCGCAGCCCGTGGTGGCCGTGCTGTTAACGCAACAGGTGGCCGTCGCCGTCTAAAGTCAATTAGCGACATGCTAAAGGGTAAACAGGGTCGTTTCCGCCAGAACCTTCTTGGTAAGCGCGTAGACTACTCTGGACGTTCAGTAATTGTTGTTGGTCCAAAGCTAAAGATCAACCAGTGTGGACTTCCGAAGCAAATGGCGCTTGAACTATTCAAACCGTTTGTCATCAGCTGGTTAATCCGCGGCGAACACGCCCACAACATCCGTTCAGCTACCCGTTTGATCGAATCTGGCGATACGCTAGTCTGGGACGCACTTGACGCGGTTATCGAAGGCAAATACGTGCTTCTTAACCGCGCACCATCACTTCACCGTCTATCTATCCAGGCATTTATGCCTAAGCTAGTCGAAGGTAAAGCGATTCAACTGCACCCACTTGTCGCGAACGGATTTAACGCCGACTACGATGGTGACCAGATGGCTGTTCACCTGCCACTTTCAAACGACGCTCAGCGTGAAGCTCGCGAACTGATGTCAGCGACAAACAACCTGTTGAAGCCAGCCGATGGCGCGCCAGTGCTTAACATCGGTCAGGACGTTGTGCTTGGTAACTACTACCTAACATACGAAAAACCGAGTGCCCAGACTGATAACGTCAAACCTTACAGCTCTGTTTACGAAGCTGAAATGGCGTATGACAACAAAAAGCTACAGCTACAAAGCCCAATCCGCGTTCTTGCAAAGGGTGAAATCCGTAACACGACACTTGGCCGCGTATTCTTTAACGAGATCCTGCCAGCCGATTATCCTTACGATAACGCTATCCAGAACAAGAAACAGTTAAAGAAAGTCCTTGCAAAGATCTTTAACTCGTACGGTGCCGAAGTTACTGCCGCTACTGCTGACCGAATGAAAGGCCTTGCCTTCCGATTTGCAACCATCGCCGCTGTATCTACTGGTAAAGACGACTACATCCACTTTGATGAAGTGAGTGAATTCGTTGCTGAAGGTGACGCCAAGACAACATTGATCTCTGAACAGTTCGATGAAGGTCTGATTACCGAAGACGAACGCTACAACCTTACCGTTGGTGCATGGCGCGCGGTTGACCGCCAAGTAACAGAGTTCCTTCAGTCTAAGCTGAAGGACATGGACACTAGTATTAGCGTCATGGTCAACTCTGGTGCTCGTGGTGATATTTCAAACGTGAAGCTTGCAAGCGCCATGGTTGGTATCATGGTGGACGCCAGCAACAAAGAAATTGAGCTGCCAATCCGTTCTAGCTACCGTGAAGGTCTAAGCTCACTTGAATCATTCGTCGCCACCCGTGGTGCGCGTAAGGGTCTGATTGACACCGCGCTTAAGACCGCTGACTCGGGTTACCTAACTCGTCGTCTTGTAGACGTATCACAAGACGTGTTTACCGTCGAAGACGAAGCAGGTGATGACGATGGCTTCAGCATCTTCCGCAATGAGTCTGAACTTACCATGATCAACTTCGGTAACCGTCTATTCGGACGATTCACTGCTGAGGAAATCCCTGGTCACGTTGGTAAAGACGAGCTCATTACTCGTGAGATCGCAGACGCTATCGAAGCTGACGAAAGTCTTGAAAGCGTTAAGATCCAATCCGTTCTTTCGACTAAGAACCTCCGGGGTATCCCACAAAAGAGCTACGGTATCGACATGGCAACCGGCGCACTTGTTGCCCGCGCACAGCCAGTCGGTGTTATCGCAGCCCAGTCTGTCGGTGAGCCTGGTACACAGCTAACGCTTCGTACCTTCCACGCCGGTGGTGTAGCTGGTGGCGACATCACGCAGGGTCTGCCTCGTGTTGAAGAGCTGTTCGAAGCTCGTACACCAAAGGGTCAGGCATTCGTTACCGAAGTAACTGGTCTTGTTGACACCTGGGAAGATGGCAAAAAGTACATCGTTCAGGTTACTCCAGCAGCTGGTCACGTCGAGCGAATCGCGCTTGAGGGCCGTACGGTTGCTATCAAGGCTGGAAGCAATGTTAAGGCTGGCGACATCCTTGCATCTGCCGAAGGTGAAGCGAAACCTCTTACCGCGCCATTTGACGGTGTTGTAGAGATCGCCGAAGACACGCTAGTACTAGCGGCTAACGCTAGCGCGCCTGTTCGTTACGAAGTTCCTGGTGCGACACAACTTGTTGTCCGAAGCGGTGACATGGTTGAAGCGGGCGACCGTTTATCAATCGGATCACTTAACCTTCACGACCGTATGCGCCTAAAGGGTACTGAAGCGACTCAGCGTTACATCATTAACGAAGTTCTGCGTATCTACGCCGCACAGGGTCAAGACGTTGCCGACAAGCACCTTGAGATCATTGTGCGCCAGATGTTTAGCCGTGTTCAGGTTGAAGACCCAGGCGACAGTAGCTTTGTAACCGGTGATATCGTATCAAAGGCTGCCGTTGTCGAAGCAAACGCCGAACTAGTACAAACTGGTGGCGAACTTGTAAGCTACACCCAGTTACTCCTTGGTATTACCAAGGTGTCTATCTGGAGCGATAGCTGGCTGTCTGCCGCGTCATTCCAGGACACAACCCGTGTGCTGATCAATGCTGCTGTATCTGGCCGCGCAGACCGTTTGCATGGTCTGAAGGAAAACGTTATTATCGGACGCAAGATCCCTGTGGGAACTGGCGCCGAAATGAACGAACCCGAAGAGCTCTTGGCAAACGAAATCGCCGAAGACATCGAACTAGCTGTCTAGCTAGAACGATCGGTTCAAAAAATGCCCCGCTTGTATTAAGCGGGGCATTTTGTTTGAAAATTACTTGACACTTTACTTTTGCAAGCGTATCTTGGTATGTAAGCGAGAGATGCTCCCACTTGGGAGTTTTTTTCACGCTGATTGTCCAAAGTTCTGATCGAGGAGGGGTTATTTAATGTCCAAGCGGGATGATGTGTCCACAACGCCAGATCGTCGTCGAGTACGAGTCTGGTTCGGTAAGCATCCCATCTGTGATGTGACGAAGCCTTCGGTGGAGGCCGCAACATACGAAGCTGGTATGCGCCGGCGATTCGCTGGCCTGAGGGTCACGAATCATGAGGTACTAGCCACTGGTGAGACGATCGACTAGAACGGGCAATTACGCCCGGGGAGAGCGCCCTCAGGATTAACACCCTGTTAAAGCCGCTCCTCCGGGCTCTTTCCTTTTCTGGAACTTATTTTGTTATAATAGGTATTATGTCTGAACGATTAGTCCTCTTGAATGCCGGTTACAGTACCCACAAGCCTAAAAAAGGCGACATTCCTTCTAATGAGGGGAAGATCCTCGACTTTATCGCAAGTCAGAGAAAAGACGAAAATGATGAAAATGATCCGGGTAGTACAACATTTGTACTGATTGACACTATATGGAGTAATAGATTCGGTGAAAACGACCCCGATACGGGTGAAAACAAATCCCTAGCTAGCCATTTAGGGTTACGAGCAGCCTTTACGACGCTTATTGACGATGATGAATACGCTAATAACGAATGGAAGAGTCAGATAAATGTCACTATTGGAACTGATCACCAAGTCGCAATGGAGAATGGTAAGCCTCTTTCGCAAATCGTGCGACTAGGCGAAGGTAAGGAAAAAGCACGAAATGCCTTAATCACGACGTTAGAGTTCAAATCGGCACTAGGGTCGAATGCTGTAAAATTACTAAAATTGGCAGCCGTCTATCCTCCCGAAACTGACCCCCATGCCCAGATGAGGCACATCAGTGGTCTTAATACAGCACTAAACGGCGAGGGTATTATACCTAGACCTTCTGGCTACCAGATAGTTGCCGGTGATCTTAACGGTCTGGATGAACACGCCCGCTACAAACCAGGACTCCCGAAGCTGGGCAGTAAACTTGTAGAACTTTGGGCCAAGAAAGCCGAGCGTTCCACAGATCCGAGTTACTGGGACAAAGTAGCGCTTACATTAGACAAACGTCTTGTGATACCAAAAATGCGATCGTTCAGGTATCTAGAAGCTGGAGCAGGCTCAACCTTCCATAGCCGGGCATCTATACTCGATCTAGATCGCATACACTACTACGGCCTTCGCAAAAAAGGAGCAAAAACTGTCGGAAAAGGCTTGTCTGATCATAGAGCTGTTGTGTTCGATTTCGATTTGTTATAGCGTAACCCTCGACAGTTCACAATCTTTTTGCTATAATCACAGATGAGTTTCCTCTTTTAAACCGTAGTGGTGATTTGAATGTGTACACACCCATCGGAAGTTAAAGGAATGACACGACGAGGACATGCTGAGTCCAGATCGTAATATAGGGACACCCCTTGTCCCATTTGTAATGAAATAACAGGAGTTTTCATGCCAACGATTAACCAATTGGTGCGAAAGCCACGCAAGACTGCTGGTAAAAAAAGTAAGTCACCTGCGCTTGGCCGCATCCACAACGCGCTAAAAACGCGTTACTATGATCAGAATAGCCCGCTAAAGCGTGGTGTTTGTATCAAAGTAACAACTAAGACACCTAAAAAGCCTAACTCGGCTCTTCGTAAGGTTGCACGTGTGCGCCTAACAAACGGCCAAGAGGTTTGGGCATACATTGGTGGCGAAGGTCACAACCTACAGGAACACGCCGTTGTGCTAGTTCGTGGTGGTCGTGTGCCAGACCTTCCAGGTGTTCGTTACCATATCGTACGTGGCGCCCTTGACCTTCAAGGCGTTGCAAAACGTCAACAAGGCCGTTCAAAGTACGGTGCTAAAAAGGAGGATAAAAAGTAATGCCTCGTAAAGTCACTAGAAAGCTTCAGCGCGAGCTAAAGCCTGACCGCAAATATCAGTCTGTACTTGTACAGCGCCTGATCAACAAGTCTATGATTGATGGTAAAAAACTAGTTGCTGAACGTGCGGTTTACGCTGCACTTGAAACAGCTGCGAAAAAGCTTGAAAGCGAAGACCCACTAGAGGTATTCGAAAAAGCGCTTCGTAACGTCGCTCCAAACTTCGAAGTTAAATCTCGTCGTGTTGGTGGTGCTAACTACCAAATTCCATTCCCAGTTCAGGGTCACCGCCAACTGCACTACGCGTACAGCTGGTTGGTTCAGTCTGCTCGTAACCGTAAAGGTATGCCATACTCTCAGCGCCTAGCGCTTGAAGTCGTCGACGCCTACAACGGTGCCGGTGCTGCTTTCAAAAAGAAAGAAGACACCCACAAAATGGCCGAAGCAAACCGTGCATTCGCACACTTCGCCCGAAGCTAATCTACAGTTTCAAAAAAACACCTCGCCGAAATGGCGAGGTGTTTTTGTTTAACGGCGCGAATTCCACTGGACAAATCCGCTTCGATGCAGCCACTGCATCAATCCGGTATTTCAGTGCGAGTTCATTGTCATAGGGTCAGCGCCACCTCGAATACCCGTGTCTAGCGCATTGATTTGTTCTATATCTTCAGTACTGAGCTCAAAATTGAAAACGTCGAAATTTTCTTTGATGCGTTCTTCGTGAACGGACTTTGGAATGACAATCAAGTCGTTTTGTAAGTGCCAACGAATAACAACCTGGGCGGCAGACTTATTGTACTTAGAGCCTATCTCCTTAATCACGGGATTATCTAGGACGGGCGTGACATCGTTTTTGCGTGATCCGCCGCCACCAGGACCGCCAATCGGACTCCACGACTCGACCTTTATATCATTACCTTTGCAGAACTCACGCATGGCAACCTGTTGGAAATAAGGGTGAAGCTCTACCTGGTTAACCGTAGGCAATATCACGGACTCTTTCATGAGTCGTTCCAGGTGTTCGATCGCGAAGTTACAAACACCAATTGCTTTTACTCGGCCGCTTTCATGTAGCTGCTCCATTGCTTTCCAGGTATCTAGATATTTATCTAGTTCTGGCGCAGGCCAGTGAATCAGATAAAGATCCACGTAATCTAGCCCTAGCTTCTTTAGACTAACGTCGAAGGCTTTTAGGGTAGAGTCAAACCCTTGGTCGCTGTTCCATACTTTTGTCGTGACAAATAACTCCTCGCGTTTGATGCCGCTGCGGCGAATTCCTTCACCGACACCCTGTTCGTTACCGTACACGGCTGCTGTATCAATTAGGCGATACCCAGCTTTAATTGCAGCATCAACAGCACTTGCCACTTCTTCGCCGTCTTTAGCATTCCAGACCCCTAGGCCGATTTGTGGCATAACCACACCATTATTTAACGTAATTGTTGGTTGAGACATTAGCCCTCCTTAATATCTCTATTATACGTTAAATCAAACTCCGAATACAGAAAACACGATGTCAAGTTGAGGGGAGAGAATTGACTAAAGTTATATTTTATTATATTATGATACAGATACGTCCAAGAACAGTGCGATCATTCTGAATTGGAGAAGTACATGAACACTACCGAGTCAAACGAGAACGGGTCGACTGGCAAGCGGCGGTACATCGCCATTGCGGTTGCGTCTACAGCTGTCTCTTTCGTTGTTTTCGTGTTTGCTATCGCGGTATCGTCGTGGGAATTCAACAAGACTCATGTATTGCATGGCGCGTACGTCGGGATCGGCATCGGCTTAGGTACGACCATCTGCGCCTGGTGGGATGACAAGAAGAAATCTAGGTCCTAGCTCTGACAGCGCCGTCCTGGATGTATCGCTACACGCGGGAGTAGCTTAATGCAGCGAGATTTTCATCGCGTTGCAGGTCCCGAAAGGTATAGATTTGTGGTTGAAAGTATTTTACTTTCGCCTGCTATATCTTACTGCTTTACAAATGTGTATTTGTACTGATGAGTCCAAAAGGACGAAAGCGGACAAAGAATTTCCAAATGAGCGGGAAGTGGACGACTAGCACTGGCATGCCCTTTCGCTTATACATAAGGTTACTGGGTAAAGTTCCGACCAGTAACACGTGACTTTTACACCGTAATCTGCTATAATGACAAGTAAAGAGTTATTTTTTATGCCTTAAATTTGGCCAAAAATAACGAAAATAATAAGCAAAGGAAGAGCAAGACACGCTATGGCACAAAAAAATGTCCCGCTAAAGGACTTTCGTAATATCGGTATTATCGCCCACATCGACGC
The DNA here is from genome assembly GCA_035317825.1 of Candidatus Saccharimonadales bacterium. Taxonomy (NCBI): domain Bacteria; phylum Candidatus Saccharimonadota; class Candidatus Saccharimonadia; order Saccharimonadales (SeqCode); species Saccharimonadales bacterium (SeqCode). The sequence goes on from DATHGB010000005.1 coordinate 21,598, forward strand.
GGGTAAAACAACCACAACTGAGGGTATTCTTTACCGTACTGGAATCAACCACAAAATTGGTGAGGTTCGTGGTGCTGACGGTGATAGTGCTACAACAGACTGGATGGCACAGGAAAAAGAACGTGGAATCACCATTACTTCTGCTGCCGTAACCGCATTCTGGAAGGGTCACAAGATCAACATCATCGACACCCCAGGACACATCGACTTCACTGCCGAAGTAGAACGTTCACTTCGTGTTCTTGACGGTGCCGTAACCGTATTCGACGGTAAGATGGGCGTAGAAGCCCAGACCGAAACCGTGTGGCGTCAGGCAAACAAATACGGTGTGCCACGTATCTGTTTCATTAACAAGATCAACCAAATTGGTGGTGATTTCTACAAATCACTCGATACTATTCACAACCGTCTTTCAAAACATGCTCTTCCTATTCACCTTCCTATCGGATTTGAAAAAGAAATCAACGGTCTTGTTGACCTAGTTGACATGAAATCGTATACCTACGAGGACTACACGGACAAGGCGCTTGTTCCAGGTGAGATTCCTGCTGACATGCTTGAAAAAGCAAAGAACGCCCGTAGCCTACTAGTTGAAGCAGCTGTCGAAGCTGACGACGAACTATTCGAACGCTTCCTTGAAAAGGGTGAAGAATCGATTACTATCGATGAACTAAAAGCAGCCCTGCGTAAGCGCGTGCTTGCTGGTGACTTTTACCTAGTTACTGGTGGTGACGGCCGTGGTGTAATCGTTGAAAAGGTGCTCGACCTCGTTGCTGACTACCTACCATCTCCACTTGACGTTGACGGTATTTGGGGCGAAAACCCTAAAACTGGCGACAAAATCGAACGCAAACCATCAGAATCAGAGCCTATGGCTGGTCTAGCATTCAAGATTGCAACTGACCCATTCGTTGGTAAGTTGATCTTCGTTCGTGTCTACAGTGGTGTTATCAAGGCCGGTTCATACGTCCTAAACACGACTACAGGCAACAAAGAACGTATCGGCCGTATCGTTCGTATGCACGCCGACAAGCGTGAAGAGATCGATTCTATCGGTGCTGGTGACATCGCCGCTGTCGTTGGCCTGAAAGACACCTTTACAGGTGCAACTATTTCCGACCCAGCTCACCCGATTACCCTTGAAAGCATTACATTCCCAGAACCGCCTGTATCAATTGCGGTAGAGCCTAAAACTAAGGCTGACCAGGAAAAAATGGGTGTTGCACTTCAGCGTTTAGCCGAAGAAGACCCAACTTTCCGTGTTCATACCGACGACGAAACAGGCCAGACAATTATGTCAGGAATGGGTGAGCTTCACCTGGATATCCTTATCGACCGTATGCGCCGCGAATTTAACGTCGAAGCAAACATCGGTGAACCACAGGTTGCGTTCCGTGAATCTATCAAGGGCACATCAAAAGTCCAAGGTAAGCATGCCAAGCAATCTGGTGGACGTGGTCAGTATGGTGACGTTTGGGTTGAATTTGAACCAAACGAACCTGGTAAAGGCTTCGAATTCGTCGATGTCATTAAAGGTGGTGTCGTGCCACAAGAATACCGAAAACCTGTCGAACAAGGTATCCGTGAAACACTTCTTGGCGGAGTTATCGCTGGTTACCCTGTAGTAGACGTCAAAGCGACGCTTTACGACGGTAGCTACCACGACGTGGACTCAAGCGAACTTGCCTTTAAACTAGCAGGTGCACTTGCAACGCGTGAAGGTATCAAACAAGCGAAACCGATTCTGCTTGAACCTGTCATGAAAGTTGAAGCAACTACTCCTGAAGAATTCATGGGTGACGTTATCGGAGACCTTAACGCTCGTCGTGGCCGTATTGATGCCATGGAAGACCTACTCGGCGGTGCCAAGCTCATCCGTGCCTATGTGCCACTTGCTAGCATGTTTGGCTACACCGGTGATCTACGCTCAATGAGCCAAGGCCGTGCGGCATCTACGATGGAACTTGCTAACTACGAAGAAGTACCACCAAACGTAGCGCAGGAAATCATCGAGAAGCGATCTAGCAAATAGTCGTTGATCGAAACAAGAAATACACCGTCAGCGATGGCGGTGTATTTTTAATAGTAAAACTAGGAGCTACGGCTAGACTTATAGTGGGAAACATCACCCCAATTAAATTTATATATAAGTAAGCCCATCTTGAACTCTTTAATACATTGATGCAACACGATACACTGTAAAGCAAACAGATGAATAATTAGGGAGATCATATGGAAATATTCCAAGAACGACAACATGAGTGGCTGCAGATTTTCTTAAAACATATTCGCGATCGAACAATCAACATTCATGTGCGCGAAGACGAAAGATACAAGTTTGAGGCTGTGCAGCATTTTCAAGCGCATTTTGATCTTCAGACGCCAGACCTGGCAGGTAATCTTGAGGAGGCTGTTCTTAATAATAATCTAGTTGCAGGCGCGATGTACTTTCCCCGGAAGATGCTTCTTCTATATGCACAGGTATTTCCCGAAGACACTCGTCGGGTTTTACAGAACCTCTTTGACGAGGCGCAAGATATAGGTAAGCGGATTACTGAAGCGCAAGAAGCATTTTTGGAACTAGAGAAACGACGAGCCGCAGAGATAAATGAAAAACCCGCGAACACATATATTGGTTTACGTTTTCTAAGCCTATTACTTAGTTGTTATGATCCCAATCAATACAATGCGTTAAAACCGGCAGAGTGGCGAGTTTTTTGTAGGTTTATCGATCCTGGGTTTTCAATGCCAAATCATACTCCTGCAGGCGAACAGTACAAAATCTATAACAGTTACATTGAACCTTTGCGAGAGTTTCTGAAAACACGTAGTGAAATTAAAGAAATTAAAGATAAACTAACCGAAGGCTTACTTTTTAAAGATGATGCGTACCGCTGGATGACGCAAGATGTGATTTTCGTAACTGCCCGTGCCTACGCGAACACCCGTGCTAAACAGGTTGAAACTGATGATCAGGCTATGGACGAAGTAGGGTCGGATGTCACCGAGATAGCACAAGTAGACGATCTCAATACCGGATTTATGGCGTATGAGCTTCACCTGGAAGAATACGTCATAAAGAATTGGCGCAACATTAATTTTGGTGAAAAGCTGGAAATGTACCTTGAAGAGGATGGAACGACCGGTCAGCAGTATACAACGGACGTAGGCATCATGGACATCTTAGCGCGGGATGAGAATAATGACTTCGTAGTAATTGAACTCAAAAGGGCTGAATCTGGATATAAAGTGGTTGGCCAGGTTCTAAATTATATGGGATGGGTGCAAGACAAGTTAGCGGCTGAGGGTCAAAAAGTAAGAGGGCTTATTATTGTCGGAAAAGCGGATAAGACACTCCGTGCTGCAATCCGACCTGTCGAGAATATGATTTCGTTGAAAGAGTACCGTATGCAGATGTCTCTAGAGTCCCCTAGGGAATAGTAAAGGAGATTATCATGAATACCATCACATGCCCTCACTGTGGCAAAGCAGTCGAAGTAGATAAAGTCCTCGAGGGGCAGATTGAAGCTCAGGTTATTGCTGCCGAGCATAAAAAGCACGAGGCCGAACTAGCGAAGGTTCGCCAAGAGGTTGAAGAAACAGCGAAACGCGAACGTGACGCCGCACTTTTACGCACAGCTAAGCAGATCGAAGGCGAAAAGGAATTATTGAAGCAGCAAGCAGCAGATGAATTGGAACTAGCCAAACGAAAGCTAGAGCAAGAAGCGGCTAGTCTCGCCAAAAAAGCCGCGTCCGAACAGGATGGTCTGGTTAAATCCCTCCGTGAAGATGCCGAAAGCGCCAAAGAAGATAGTAAAAAGCTCCGCGAAGAATTAAGCGGCATGATGAAACTACTCCGTGAGGAAAAGCAAGGACGAGCAAATGCCGAACTGGATGCTGCGAAGAAGCTAGCTCAAGATGAAGATAAAATCCGCGAAGAAGTGCTAAAGAACGCCGACGAGAAATACCGGCTAAAGACCATGGAGCAAGAGAAGAAGATTGCTGACATGCAAAAGTCGCTCGACGAGGCGCAGCGTAAAGCAGCCCAGGGATCTCAGCAGAACCAAGGCGAGGTATTAGAACTTGACCTGGAAAACCGCCTGCGCGAGGAATTTCCGTTTGATGACATCAGCGAAGTTAAAAAAGGCCAGCGTGGTGCGGATATAGTCCAGACGGTCAAAAACCAAGCCTTTGCCGCCTGCGGCATACTACTTTGGGAAACGAAGAACGGCAAATGGCAGCCAGCGTGGATTCCAAAGTTCAAACAAGACATTCGCGAGGCAAATGCGAATATTGGCGTGATCGTATCGCAGGAAATTCCTAGCGAATACGGCGATATGAAGCATCTAGAAGCTAACGTATGGGTAGTAAAGCCCAAACTAGCGCCAGTCCTCGCGGCTGCACTACGCGGCACAATACTGCAAGTAGACGCGGCCAACCGTAATAACGAAGGCAAAGATGCCAAGATGGAAGCCCTCTACCAGTTCCTGGTTGGTCCTGAATTCCGTCACCGAGTAGAGGCTATCGTTGAAAACTACGGGACGTTGCAATCTGAAATTGAAAAAGAAAAGCGCGCAGCATCGCTACGTTGGGCGCATCAGGAAAAGGCGATCCGTGCGGTTATAGATAATACGATCGGTATGTATGGCGATCTACAAGGGATTACCAGTAGGGCACTGCCGGCGATTAAATCGCTTGAAATTGACGAAGAAGAGTACGAGCAACCCCGATTGATAGATTGACATTTAGTAATTTTAAGAGTATAATATTATAGTCAAGATTTATAGTCAAACTGCAAATCGCGACTCGACCAACGGAGATAAGCAGATGCTCGAGCACTACGTACGACGCGCTAGGAGACTTCCCATGGAGATTAAGCACAGGTGGTGGATGACCTTTCGGGTTCGCAACCACCCCTCGCCCTTCTACCTTAAGATATACGACTGGAGTCAGAGCCGGTACGGCAAGGTCTCGCGACCAGCCGCCAAGCTCTTCGGCTACCTGTGGAGCAACCTGTTCGCAGAGCAGATCGCCAGCTATAAGTTTCACCGGGCGGTCTCGAGCCACGTGAAGAGTTTGGAGTTCCAGTTTCGGCTGAGACAGTTCATCGGGCGTACGGCCAACAGGGAGACCCCTGAGGTTTGCGCCCGAATCCTTCTACGTCAGCCCGACGAGTAGTACCTGCCCTTCTGCGGTCGAGCCCCTTACACTACGGTGTCTGGGGCTCGATTCATTTCTAGGGATAGCTAGATTGACATAAACACAATTATGATGTATAACAGTAGTCTGTGGAACACGATGTTTCATAAACGGCTATTGGGGGATTATGGAGTACGGATGTTTTAAAGCCTTTCGGGCTCGCGTCACTCTAGCAATATCAGAATATGGATGGAAACGAAGGGGATTAGGCTTGCCTAAACTCACCTTCTCGTCCAAGGATGAGGCCCGGGCGCACCGACAGCGCCTGGAAGAGATTGAGATTCTCTTCCAGAGGATGCAGACGTTACAGAACCGTAGGTATCGCTTCAATCGGCGAACCACCCTCGGTGCGGGTAGTTTTAATCCCGAGAAGGATTACAACTTGCGCGTGAACATGCTCAAAGAGAAGTTCGCGCTGGAACTGACGTTTAAGCGCGAACTTCAAGAGCAGGGATCGCGTACCGGGATGTATTCCCCGTTCTTTGTTTGGATCACGGCCAAAAGCTTCGAGCTTGACTTTGAGATCCAAGAGACTGAAGAACATCTTCGTCTGGCTGGCTGTAATGTCAAGGAACTTCGCAAGAAGTACGACCCTGACGAAAACTATTAACTCCACAATTCACCAATGGTCGAAGCCTCCGCGCATGTATGTGTTCGGAGGCTCGACTCTTTTTAGAGGTATATAATGAAAGTACAAGACGACTGTGTCTTGGACAACCATTAGGGGGTGAGCGCGTTGATACGTGGCTACCTGGCGGCTTGGTATGCCGTAGGCAAAGATGTGAAGTCAAAGATCGTGGTAGTGCCTGTCCCGGCTAAAATGCCCGACGAAGCACCACGCACGGTCGAGCAGGCATTGCTGATGTCCGACATACTGGGCAAACGTAGCAAGCGTCTGACAATTCGCATTATGCGGACAATCAGAAAGCGACGCACGCTCAAACGGCAAGAGAAGCTCTTAGGGCAGACGAGACACTTGCTGAAATGGATCAATCTCCGACAGATCTATCTAAACAAGGCGACGAACCTCCTATGGCTGAAGGGTTGCGAGCCTAGCGAGGGGATCACATTGCGCGAGAAGCTTCTGCGTGAGGAACGCCGCCTTGCGACTCTTGCGCTCGAAAAGCTTAAAGAGATATCGGCCGAAATGGAGCAGCAAGGCTAGCGGCTTCGTCCCTAATGGTCCGCTCCCGGGTATTCGTAATATCCGGGAGTCTGACCCCTTGTATCGATTGACAAAATTATGTTTTTAGACTATAATAACTTCCGTCTTGACACCGTGTCTTGACTCGACTATGGAGGTGAATCGTGCGCGCATCGAAGCCTATCATGCTTCAGGGCTTTACGGAGAGGTCTCTTCGTGAAGCGGTCAGCGATCCCGCAACGCGTCTGACGATGATCCGGGCATTCAGCAATCGACGTGTCCGGCTGTCGGCAAGAATCTGGGACAAGACCAATGGTCTGTACGGCTTGCCACTGGTCGTCCCGCCGGAATACGGCATGACCCGCGAAGAGTACGCCAGGGACTTCCGGCCGTTTCGGAAGCTTGAGCGGCTCGTCCTGCTGGCCAGCCCACTCGACATGCTGTTGATCAGCCTCTGCTGGGCAGGGCGCTCCCTTTCTAGGAAGATGCGTCAGTTCCGCAGGTAGTTCGCACCACGACAGCTTCGTAGTCGAAGCCTCCGCGCACTTACCCTGCGTGGAGGCTTGACTTCGCAAATTACACGAATACACCGTCAGAAATGGCGGTGTATTCACTTTCATTGACAAATGAGCAATTAGAATTTATAGTAATGAACACAAGACGGCCCGTCTTGCATGACTATGGGGGTGGAGAGATGCTCGATTACGACCACAGTGTCGTTCCGGCGACCGAGGCCGATGATCCTGCTCAACTGATTGAAGAGTTGTGGGTCAACGGGAAGTTCAGTGACATTTTGTACGTACGTCTCATGGACGTCCTCGAGCCCGAGGACACCGTGCAGGCTCAGGTGCACCGCGCCGTCACCTGGTGTTTCGGAGCGGCTCAGCCGATCTTGCAGTACGCGGAGTATGTCAAGGCCAGCTACGAGCTTGCTCGTGTGCAGCTCTGGAGCAACCCTGTCGTTGCGGCGATGAGCCGGCTGCGAACCATCATCTCGTAAAGCAGGGACTGAAAAGTCCTTTCGCTCTGTACCATAGTCAATCCCCGAACACATGTTGTTGTGTCCGGGGATTGATCTTTTTAAGAACGTGCGAACTTCTTCAAACATACTCTTTACGAACAGGGAATAACCCTGTATAATTGACCTCATACGTCGTGGAGTCTGTTCTAGACTGCCGTACGAAATATAATTAATAGGAGAATTAACCTAACATGGCAGATTTCGATCGAACCAAGCCTCACGTCAACGTCGGTACAATGGGTCACGTTGACCACGGAAAAACTACACTAACTGCTGCAATTACAGCTGTTCTTGCAAAACGTCTTCCAAGTGACACCAACAAAAAAGTTGACTACGCACAGATTGACAACGCACCTGAAGAGCGAGCACGTGGTATTACCATCGCTTCATCTCACCAGGAATACGAATCAGCTAAGCGTCACTACGCTCACGTCGACATGCCAGGTCACGCCGACTATGTTAAGAACATGATCACAGGTGCTGCACAAATTGATGGTGCTATCCTTGTGGTTGCCGCAAACGATGGTCCACTTCCACAAACTCGTGAGCACGTACTTCTTGCTCACCAGGTGAACGTGCCAAAGATCGTTGTGTTCCTAAACAAGATGGACCTTGCTGATCCTGAACTAGTTGAACTAGTTGAGATGGATGTTCGTGAACTTCTAACTAAGAACGGCTACGACGGCGACAACGCTCCTATCATCAAGGGCTCTGCTACTAAAGCTCTTGAAGGCGACGCTGCAAGCGAAGACGCTATCATGGAACTAGTTGACGCACTTGATACCTACGTCGAAGAACCAGTTCGTGATCTAGACAAGCCTTTCCTAATGCCTATTGAGGACGTGTTCTCAATCAAGGGTCGTGGAACAGTTGCTACTGGTCGTATTGAACAAGGTATTGTTAAGATCAACGATCCAGTTGAAATCGTTGGCGTGAAAGCTACTCAGCAATCAGTCGTTACTGGTATCGAAGCTTTCAAAAAGAACCTTAACCAAGGTCAAGCTGGCGACAACGCTGGTATCTTGCTTCGTGGTATTGAACGCGAACAAGTTGAACGCGGTCAGGTGCTTGCAAAACCAGGTTCAGTATCACCACACACTGAATTTGAAGCTGAAGTATACATCCTTAAAAAAGAAGAAGGTGGCCGACACACACCATTCAGCAAGGGTTACAAACCACAGTTCTACTTCCGTACTACGGACGTAACTGGTGAAGTTGAACTTCCTGCTGATAAAGAAATGGTTATGCCTGGTGACACTTTGACTTTCAAGGTAACATTGCTACAGCCAATCGCCATGGAACAAGGTCTAAACTTCGCTATTCGTGAAGGTGGCCGTACCGTTGGTGCTGGTGTTGTAACCAAGATCACTAAATAATCTCGTAGTAATACGATTATTCAAAAGAGCTCCGTACGGAGCTCTTTTTGTTATCGAAGAGATAACTATTGACACGAGTACCAAAAGATAGTATAATTAATCCAATGATTTCAGTAAGCCGTGCAAATTTCCTACGTACTACTCCCTCTGAGGAGCTTGTATCAGAATTTAGTAACTACACCAGTCACCAGTTTTCAAATGAAGGCGTACCAGTACTTATTGCCGCCCGAAACGAGCAAGAAGATTTACCTGCGACTCTTATTAGTCTAGCTTATAGTGGTATCGACGTTCGTCCTATTGTTATTGAAAATGGTAGCGATGATGAAACGGCCAGAAGGGCTATGAAGATGGGCGCAACAGTGCTCCATAGCGACATGCCTTTTAAACTTGCCGCTCTTCAAGAGGGTGTTCAGATGCTTGACGATCAAGATAGGATTTATGATAAGCCATTACTATTTACTGATGCCGATACTCTTGTAGGTAGAAATTGGTCAGAAACTATGGCGAATGCAGCGCTCACTCCTAATGAAAAGTTATCTCGAGTTGTCTGTGGGTCTGCCATCATATGGAATGGTCCAAGTATGGCCATAGATACACTTCGCACAGCCAATGCCATAGTTAAAGATACATTATCTTCACTACGAGGCACTGAACCCATTGGCCGCGGTCATAACATGGCTATTAACTTTGCCAACGAAGACGCTATTGACATGTATGCTAACCTTGACCCTACGTTATTTATCGCCGAAGAACAGGCGATCATGGATGCGATTAAGCGAACTGGCGGGGAAGTCGTTCAGTCATTAGGCCTGAAATCGATCGTTCTTACTAGGGGTGATCGTTTCGAAACCCTAAGAGATTGCTTTGGGGTAAAAGGTGATACAACCAGGGAAAATCGGAAACAACTTTATCCTGAATACGACGGTATTACACCCTACACGTCCCTAGAGTAAATATAAAAGCTCATGCAGAACCCCGCTCCAACCGGAGACGGGGTTTTCGTCTGCGACAGTTGGTGGGCGGGGTAGTTAGGACTTGTGCCCTAGGGGCGGGAAGAGGATCGTAACCCATCTTCTTTGAACGATGACTTTGGTGAAGTTTTTCAACTCTACCGAGTTTCGACAATCGTTCTCGATTAGAGACTGAGCATTGTCCGGAAGATCGAATCTACTACAGATTCTGATTTTATTCCCTTTGACAATAGACCCATTTCTAGTGGTTGGCTTCCACACTGCATCGATGTGCCGTGCTCTTTCTTTGATGCGTCCCATTACCTCCGTGATTAGTTCGTCCGACGACTGACCTTCGTGGTTGTAGTGGTTGGACAATGCTCCTCCCGATTGACGCCCTACTAACGAGCCTTAGTAGTAAGACTTATAATACGGTGTAATTTCAGAAAGTCAATAGATAGAATAGCGATATATAATAGAAAGTTGTATAATATATATTGTCCAAATCGGACGAGAGCACCGGGCTAGCACCCTAATTTACAATATGCATTATCTAAGGTATAATAACCGACATATCAAATAATCATATCGAGAACTCGGCCGTGGCAGAATAACACTGGACCATAGCAGAGGTTACGATATAGCACCAAGGAGTATAGTTATGGCAGAAAAAGCCACAACCCCAGCAGGCCTACGAATTCGTATTCGCCTAAAAGCGTATGACCATAAAGTCATCGACCAATCAGCAAAACAAATTATCGATACGGCTATCCGTACCGGCGCGAGCATTGCTGGCCCTGTACCACTACCGACTCGTCGTTCTAGCTTTACGGTTGTAAAGTCACCTCACGTTTACAAGACTGGTGGTGAAACATTCGAAATGCGCGTGCACAAACGTCTAATCGACATTACAAACGCGACACCGAAGACTATCGATAGCCTGCAAAACCTCAGCCTTCCAGCTGGTGTTGACGCAGAAATCCGTATGTAATTTATTGGTTACTATTAAAAAACTCCGCTGTAAACGCGGAGTTTTTTAATATTGTTTTGAAACCTAGTAATGTACGTTCGAGGAATTATTACTTTCATCGATTTGGTCGTATGCGGCCTGTAGCTTCATATTTAAACTAAGTACCCATATGCCAAGAGCGAGAATCAATCCACAGAGGATAAGCCAGTAGACTGATTGGTGAGTAAATTTTAAGGTAAAAAATGGTGATGGATTAGGTGATTTCCTGAATGAACGGTGCTCAATAGGTTTTTTCTTTGTTGTAGCCATCATAAAATTCCTTAAATTAACGTTTTCTTAAGTATGATTTAATTAGCCGGAAAGTGCAATAGAACAGTTGTACTTATGCTTTTCACTTTGATATACTCTATAGAATGACACGGCCAAAACAAAAAAGACCGCGTACTTATGCACGAAACCGCGCTGCCATAAGTCGGCGT
>DATHGB010000006.1 GCA_035317825.1 Candidatus Saccharimonadales bacterium
TAGTCATTGCTACGGATAATATGGATACATTTAGAAATTGGACAATACCGAGACTAAAGCTCGAAACGCTATTTGACGGTATACTCGTGTCGGATACAAATAGGGCGTTAAAGACTGATTTACATAACAATGGAACAAGTACGTTCTTTGCTCGCTATCTATCTCAAAGCGGAGTAAGACCAGAGGAGACTGTTTTAATAGATGATAACCTTGATACGAAGATTGTCGAACAGTTGGGAATGAATTTTTTACATGTTAATGAGTCCCGGCCATTAATGATTCATCTAAGCCATATTCTTAAGAATATGAACTAAAGTTATGAAATGCATCCGCCGGGCTGCCAAGCATAAGCAGTAATAAAGACTCCTTCCGAAGTGGTAAATGACATCATTGGAAGTCATTTTGTTATACTCAGTACATGACACAAGTTACTTTCATCACCGGCAATCAAAACTAGGCTGATTATTTGGCTAAATTCCTTGGTATTCCTGTAGATCATCAGAAAGTCGATCTGGACGAATTACAATCCCTGGATTTACGAACAATTGTTGACCATAAAGTACGCCAGGCATGCATTCAAGTACGCTACTGAATGCTCCAAGCATAGTTCTCACCCCCTGGTGAAAGTTGTGGTCAGTAGTTACGGAAGTATACCACAATAGGACTATAGATTCAATATTTTGTCAAATAAATTTTATAGTCATAGGAGTAGTGCAACACAGGATTAAGGCCTATTACGCCGTAATCGCCCAAACGCTCGCGATACTTTCCGGGGGTGGTGGTTCGGGTTCTAACGCGACCATCACAGCTACTGCGTTGCTACTTGAAGTTACACTTCCATTGGCTGCTGTATGAGTACCTGCCGTACCGGGCAAATAATATGCTCCACCACCACAGTCGAAGTCAATCACCTCAGTAAAGCTCGTTGGCGGCGTATGGGTACCTCCTGAGTCATTGTATCCGCTCCATACGAGGCCCGGCGCAAAACTAGTCGTCAGCTGCACGCTTCCGAACGTACCAGCAGTACCCGTCCATGAAGCAAAATTAGAACCGATAGGGTTGCCGGTCGACTTAACGCCCGTCAAGCAAAAACAATGCGCATGCGACCACATCGATCCTGACCATGAAAATGTATAGTTGCCCACATCAGCGCCAGTCAGTCGCTTCCAGAACACATTGACTTTTGCATCGCCGATAATAACCTGCGAACCAGCACTAGTAAAGCCTGAGGGCGCGGTAATTGCCGGGTTGGTACTTTCCCAACGGGTTAGTACGGCAACGACAACATCGCCAGCAGATGCTCCCGAAGGAACAGTCGGTGAACGAGATGAAGCGTTAACGTCATTGCCCGTATTTGACGAAGATCGAAAACCAATAGCCATATAGGGTTTAGTATACCAAATCCGTATAACGAAATCTCTAAGATAAGTGCTTTTTGTTATTATAGAGGTATGAGTAGTCATAAAAAACATGCAGAACTCATCAAAACCCATGCAAGCAAAAGGTTACGTTTGAATTTGCGCATTTTATCCGTGGTTTATGTCATCCTTTTTTTGATAACATTGTATGATTTGATCATTGCACGGACAATATTTTCACAGGTACTTATTGCCATGATAATAGGGCTGGTTGCAGGTATCGTTTCGGCAAGGATGTATAAAATTACATGGGATAGTGATGAAGCGGAAGTGGTTGGACGCATCGACGCTTACGGTGTCGTCGTACTAGTATTGTTTATACTTTTTGAATTGAACAGAAACCGAATAGCCGAGCTATTCGCTGGTGGCGCGTCACTAGGATCAATCGGATTCGTTTTAATAACAAGTGCGCTTTTTGGACGTATTTTTGGCACTGCAAGAAGCATCCTTCGTGTTCTTAATGACGAAAAGATTATCTAGTTTTCACAAAGTACCAGATAGTCAGCAATTTACGGTATTCTTAAGTTTTTCCAATTTGATCAAAAGGTTTCGTTGAAAAGACAGTTTCGAGAGAAACTCCAAAGTACTCGGCAATACGCAGTGCCAGCTGTAGGCTGGGATTAAATTCACCACGCTCTAAATACCCTACGGTCTGGTAGTGAATGTTCAGCGCATCTGCCATTTCGCGACGAGACACCTTGCGCTCTACACGCAGCATTGCTATGCGGTTATAGAGCGTTACGTCATTATCCATAGCTTGTGACTAATATCCTCTTTGCATTATTCGGTCACGTGTTGCCTGCATCTCGCTACCAGAAGTACGACGAGCCATTTTCCGAAGAACTCGCGGTACGATAATTAGGCCGACAATAGACCATGCTAATAATACAAGGATTGTTTCGGTGGTTCTCCAAGAACCTGTTAATTCCATTGCCGCTGCAGATTCAGGAGCTAACACTGAACGGGCACCTAGGCCAAGCCAATAAACAGGGAAGACTTGCGCAACGACTTGAATCCACCCAGCAAGCGCGGTAATCGGATAAAAGATACCAGACGCAGCCGTAAGAACAACGAGTGGTAACAATGTCATCCCCCAACCAGCACCGGAACTTTTGACGATTGCCCCAATAGTCGCTCCGAACGGAGCAGTGGCGAGGAGTCCCAGTACAAGCAGCCATGCCATAGTAAAGATGTCAGTAAAACTAATCGTATCTACAAGCCCTGGCACGATTAGTAAACTTGGGATAAGAAGTATCAATAGGTACATGACACTTGTTAGTATAATCATGACAACCCTAGCTATAAAATACGAACTTATACCCCGAGGCAGAGCTTTGGCTCGAAATAGCGTACCATCTTCTCGATCGAACGCCAGCTGGCTTGCAACATCATTAAAGCCGCTACTTGCGATCTGCACACCCAGTAAGCTAGGTAAGGTAAGAAGGGCCAGGGAAACACCGTTCAGTTCGACGCCGCGCTGAAACCACAAGACAGTAAGGAAGATGCCAAACATTATCACGATCCACACGAGACTTTGAGGATCTCTGAGCAGTATTTTATATTCTATCCATCCTCGTTCAACACCTAGGCGTATCGTGCTAAGCATGCCATTCATTATTTTTTCTCCTTTGCAATCTTTGCGTTTTCATGTTTCTGAACAATTGTCATATACGTATCTTCGAGACTTGCCCGGCGTATCTCTAATTTAGATATGCCGTCTTTGTGCTGTGTCAGAAGTTTCCGCGTATAATTCGTCGCGTCTGTCGTAGGATGTACGTTCCGCTTACCATCTTGTGTCCAGATTACTTCGGTCTTACCTGCAACTTCCTGAGCAAGCACATCAACGCTACCATCAGCAACAATCTTACCGCCGGCCAAAATAATGATTCGGTCACTCAGTTTTTCGGCTTCGTCAAGGTCGTGTGTCGTTAGTAGGATAGTTGTGCCTGCAAGATCAGAGAGCGTATGTATAACGTCATGAAACTCTCGTCGCGCTTTTGGATCAAAGCCGACTGTTGGCTCATCAAGGAAGAGAAGTTCCGGATTGCCCACAAGCCCTATTGCCACGTCTAACCGGCGCCGTTGTCCGCCAGAAAGTTGGCTTACTTTTTTATTGGCATGCGCGGCAAGACCTACCTTATCAAGCAGGTCATCCGTATCGAATGGCCGTTTGCGTTCTGGAGTGGAATAGGGGATATAGTATTTGCCCAGATGATTCAGCAAAGACCGGACTTCCCATTTTGAGTGATCTCGCCAAGATTGTAGCACAACGCCGATGCGAGATCGCCACTCTTCATCACCATTATCAGGATCGACGCCAAGTACTTTAATCTCACCACCCGAACGACCACGAAAACCTTCTAAGACTTCGATGGTAGTCGTCTTACCCGCGCCATTAGGGCCAAGCAGAACAAGAATTTCACCTTTGTTTATGGCAAAGTCCACCCCGTCTAGGACGACGTTATCACCATACCGCATTTGCAGATTCTTTACCTCAACCACCGTATTGTCTTTTGGCATAGGCCCTCGCTTTCATCGTTATATGTAATACCAGTATAGCACCTAACATACAGAATGTAGTATATATACTACATTCTGTTATTTTAATATGCTGGTTTGCACGTCTCGTAACTCAGTATTATAATGGAAGTATGCATTCGCAGCAGAATGAGTTGAGGAATGTAGAGGAGGAACTATGAAGCGCTTTGCAATAGCTATAGTCGTTGCACTAGGACTAACTGTTCTACTTCCCGTGCAAACCCAGGCCGCCTCAAGTACTTATGCGGCACTTGGTGATTCTGTAGCTGCAGGCTCAGGCCTAGCTGGCGCTAACACGATATGTAACCGCTCATCAGAAGCCTATCCTTACGCGGTTGCACGGCAAACAGGCCTATCACTCCAACACTATGCCTGTATTGGTGCAAAAGCAGACGAGGGAATCTACGATAGTCAAGAACGTGGTGCATCAAAACTTCCTGCTCAGCTTGATCAAGCGTTTGCGAACGGTGCACCCAGTCTTATCACGCTGACAATCGGCGCTAACGACGCGCGCTGGACGCAGT
The DNA here is from genome assembly GCA_035317825.1 of Candidatus Saccharimonadales bacterium. NCBI lineage: Bacteria > Candidatus Saccharimonadota > Candidatus Saccharimonadia > Saccharimonadales (SeqCode) > Saccharimonadales bacterium (SeqCode). The sequence continues at coordinate 4,481 of DATHGB010000006.1, forward strand.
TCATAAAGCAGTGTTATTACTTCCGTTGCGGATACGGTGTTGATACGGCTCGCTTTAACGTCTATTTAATCGATTTGAAGCTAGAGTTAAATACTGTTTTGGCAAAAATTCACACGCTTAGTAATGGTAGTCCTCCCAAAGTAATCGTGACCGGATATTATGACCCGTTCTCCTCAAAATCCTGCACTGATACTTCCGGACTAACCCCTACGGAAACTTCGTGGTTGGAAAACCGCATAAACAAGCTTAACAGCGCTATTAGCGGAACTGTTTCTAAATATTCCTACGCAAAGTACGCACCCATAAGTTTTACAGGCCATGAACTATGTACGACCGACACATGGGTGCAAAACTCGGCTGGAGCAATGCCGTTTCATCCTACCGCAGCTGGCCAGCAAAAGATTGCCGAGGCAGTGATGTCCAAGTACACGACTTCGTCACAATCAAAAACCCCAACCTCATACCGAGAACGGGCACTAAATTGGTATGAGCGTTATATACGTTAAAGATACTGGCATAGTATAATTGATTCTTGTGATTACCGACCCACTTCAAATAATTTTATTGCTGCTTGCCGGTTTCATTGCTGGTGTTATTAACGCAGTTGCCGGCGGCGGCAAATTACTGGTTTTACCAGCGCTAATAGCGAGTGGCCTCCCACCGCTTACGGCAAATATCACCTCTAGTTTGGTGCTGTGGCCTGGTGCTGCGGGTGCAGCCTGGCAATATCTTGGGGAACTTAAAAAGATACCGCGTAAGTATTTCTTACTTTTAATTCCGAGTTTTGCCGGTGCGCTAGTTGGGACAATCGCTCTCCAACATACTTCAAACTCAATATTCGCACAACTAGTGCCATGGTTAATGCTTGTCGGAGTGTTATTTTTTACGTTTCAGCCATATCTAAATAAATACATCCGTCAGCCCCTAAGCAAACGTCCACACCTTTCCTTGGCAGTTATCGGAATACTCCTCTTGGTAGCATCCATCTACGGCGGGTACTTTGGAGCCGGGTTTGGGTTTGTCCTAATGGCGCTACTTGGGTTTACTAGTTTAAAAAGCGTGTATCAGTTTTCGGCGATTAAAAACATCGTCGGCGGAGGAATGGAACTTCTAGGAGTTATTTATTTCACAATTGTTGGTGGTATTGCATGGCAAATAGGTCTGGTTGCAATGGTTGGATGTATCATCGGTGGTGTTCTTGGTGCTCGTTTTGCCCTCAAGATACCTCAAGCCCATATCCGCACAATCATTACGATCGTGGGTATTATTCTGACAGCAGTCGTCTTCGTACAAGCCTACATGTCATCGTGATTGTTCAAATTCTACAGCCGCTTGTGGACCCCGACTACCTTTATCATACGTAAGGAGTGGGATACTGTCTTTCGACCATTCATGAATAACGTTTTCAATAATATGCCAAGAAGCAAGGGCTTCGTCGGCCGTCGTGAATAGCGTGCTGTCCCCACTAAACGCATCCATCAAAACACGTTCGTAAGCATCTGGATGACCCTCCGTACCTGCAAAGGAGGTATCATAGGAGAAATCCATGTGAACCGTTTTTATCTTATTTGAAAAGCCTGGTTCTTTTGCCTTTAGCTGCAAAGAAATGCCCGCTTGTGGCTGAATTCGCATGGTTAAAATATTATTTTGTGTCCTGTCGTCTTTATGTGAAAATACCACTGTAATATCAACGACATTCTGCTCCAAAGCCTTGCCCGTACGTAGGAGTATAGGTACATTGCGCCATCGTTCGGTATCGATATGGAGTTTTAGCGCAGCATATGTCTCGGTGAGTGAATCGGGGTTATCTACCTCATCAAGGTAGCCGTCGTATTGTCCTCGAAGTGCGAGTGTTTCTACGGCATCGGGTTTAATAGGCGTAATTGAACGAAGCAGTTTTAGTTTTTCTCGGTGAATCGCATCGCTGGTTAGATCGCCGGGCTGATCCATTGTCGTAAGAGCCAGTAGCTGCAGCAAATGTCCTTGAATAAAATCACGTAGTGCGCCCGTTTGCTCGTAAAAAGTACTCCGGCCTTCAATATCGATTTTCTCGGAAGCAGTAATCGTAATACTGCTAATACCCTTATTATCCCAGGCATGCTGAAATAGAGGGTTTTGAAAACGAAAAACAAGAATATTTTGAACCGTTTCTTTGGCCAGATAATGATCGATTCGATAAATTTGTTCTTCTTTAAAATACGTATGCAATTGTTCTATGAGCTCTTCGGCTGACGCAGTATCGTACCCGAAAGGCTTTTCGATCAATAGTCGGCTTAGCTGGCCATGCTGACACGCATGATTAAGGCCACCTTTGCCCAGTTGGTCAATGACCGGACTAAACACCTGGGAGGGAATTGCCAAATAGTACAACCGGCTCATACATAAGCCTACTTCGTTTTCAATTTCATCAAGACGTTTGCCGAGCGCAACATACGCGTCGGTATCTAGTAGATCCATCGAAACGATCTCGAGCGTACCTTTTAACAAATCAAGCGCTGCTTCATCAGCAACTGAATCTTTTTGAGTAATAGACTGACGGATATTCTCGATAACCGTATCCACGGTCGTTCCGCTTCGCGATACGCCAAGGATTTTTAATTTTGAAGGCAATAAACTTTGCGTTGCAAGATAATAAAGCGCTGGCAAAAGTTTACGTTTTGCCAGGTCGCCGGTAATACCGAAAATGACTAATGTTGCCGCATCTAATTTCTTTAGATCACTCATTTTTTATTAATCTCGTGGCCTCCAAAGCCATTACGAAGCGCGGCGAGTAGCTTGGTTGCAAAACTGGTTTCGCCCTTGGTTGATGCAATCCGCCGGTCAAACGACGCTTGCACGACAGGCATAGGGATCGCCTGCTCTTCGGCGATTTCAAGCGTCCAACGAGCCTCACCAGATTCTGCTACATATCCATCAATACCATCTAGATTCGCATTCGTCGTGAGTATTCCGGTAGCAAGTTCGTTCAGCTTACTGGATATGATGCTACCATGTTGCCAAACCTGACCAGCTTTGCCAAGGTCCAGGTCAGGATAGTCTTTGCCTTCCTTTAGCACCATATATCCTTCGGCGTACGCTTCCATAACACCATATTCGATTGCATTATGAACCATCTTTACATAGTGGCCCGCCCCGGCTGGTCCGAAGTAACCATAGCCATCAGGTTGCGCGAGTGTCTGGACGAGTGGTTCGATAGTAGCATACGTCGCTTGGTCTCCGCCTACCATCATGCAGTACCCGTTTTCAAGCCCCATAATACCACCGCTCGTTCCGACATCCATCAATGTGACGTTTTTTCCCAGGCAGCGGGCTGCCCGAGTACGGGTCAAACGAAAATCTGAATTTCCTCCGTCGATAATAATACTGCCGGCAGGCAATAGCTCTAATAGGGATGTAAGCTCATCATCAACCCGAGCTGCCGGAATCATCAACCAGATAACTATAGGTGAATCGAGTTTAGATACCATATCACTATGATTAGTAGCGACAACAGCTCCCTTTGCCGTTGCTGCATCAATATTCTCTTGATGATGATCGATGACGATCACATCATGGCCACCGCTAAGAAGACGCTGCACCATCGGTCCACCCATTTTACCAAGTCCTATAAATCCTATCTTCATATCTTTTCCTCCAGAATATCATTATATACATACGAATCTTTGACCGACTTTAAAATTTGAGCAGGCTGCTC
>DATHGB010000007.1 GCA_035317825.1 Candidatus Saccharimonadales bacterium
TCTAATAGTTCGTAGATTACTTTAAAAATACGTATTTGCACTTTGTCACGCATCGCAAGACGCTTAACGGCAGGTGGAAGTTCAACGTTAAAGCCGTAGATGATTGTGTTGCCGTCGGCAGCTAAACGAACATCACTTTCAGAAATATTACCGACACCGCTTCCAACGATACGAAGGGTAATTTCGCCGCCTGTATCTACGAGGCGGAGACTATCCATAACAGAGGTAAGTGATCCTTGCACGTCGGCTTTGACGATAACGTTCACGTCTTGGCTTTCGTGTTTTTGGGTCATCATTTTTAGCATGTCAGCGCCGGTAACGTTTGTGCTGGCTGCATTCTTTTCGCGTTCTGTTTTAGCAATCTGTGTTGCATGACGAGCTTCTTTTTCGTTTTTAACAATGTTAAATACGTCGCCGAACTGTGGCAGTTCTTTGAATCCAGTGACGGTAACCGGTGTGGCGGGGCCAGCACTTTTGATCGGCTTGCCTTTAAAATCTAATAGCGTACGGATTTTACCGTAGGCTGTACCAGCAACCAGGAAAGCACCTGGTTTTAGTTCGCCTTGCTCGACAAGCAGTCCGACGACTGATCCGCGACCTGTCTCCATGTGAGATTCGATGACGAGACCTTCAGCGGGAACATCAATGTCTGCCTTTAGCTCCTCTAGGTCAGCAACCAGAAGAACCATATCAAGCAGCTTGTCGATATTTTGGCCAGTTTTGGCACTTACTTCGACCATGACAGTGTCTCCACCCCATTCTTCGGGGTTTAGGCCATGTTCGGTTGCAAGCTGGGTTTTTACTAGCTGTGAGTTGGCGGCTTCTTTATCAATCTTGTTGATAGCGACAACGATTTTGGCATTCGCGCTTTTTGCAAAGCGGATTGCTTCAACTGTTTGAGGCATCACGCCATCGTCTGCGGCAACAACAATAATAACGACGTCAGTAAGCGCTGCGCCATGCTGGCGAAGTGCGGCAAAGGCTTCATGTCCAGGAGTGTCCAGGAGCGTGATTGAGCGGCCTTTTCGTTCTGTTTGGTAAGCGCTAATGTGCTGCGTGATACCGCCAGCTTCGCCTTCAACGGCTTTAGTTTCTAGAATAGCGTCGAGAAGGCTGGTTTTACCGTGGTCAACGTGACCCATAACGGCAACGATTGGCGGACGCAGAACTGCTTTATCCGTTAGCTGGTGCACTACACGTTCAGCGGTAACGTTTTCCTTCTTTTGCAGCTCGACATCAAGGCCAAGCTCTTCAACGATAATCGTCGCGGTTTCAAAATCAATTCGCTGGTTAATAGTAGCGACGATACCGTTTTTAAATAGTTCGCCAATTAAAGTAGTGACGGGCAAATTGAGCGTTTCAGCTAGTTCACCAACGGTAATTGAGTCAGCGACAACAAGTACTTTTTCTGGGGTCATGACTGAGGCTCCTTTCTACCCGTCACTCTTTAGATGACGGAATTTATACCCGGCGGGGCTTATTTCTTTTTCTTGTCAGCAAGGCTCAAAGAGATCTTGCGGTTCTCTTTGTCGACATCAAGAACAACAAAGTTCTTTCGTTCGTTGAGCGTAAAGACTTTTTCAGGATCTACGTCGTTACCGTCGCCAAGTTCAGAGATGTGAACAAGGGCTTCAACAGCAGGGCTGATCTGTACGAAAGCACCAAATGGTGTAATACGGGTAACCGTACCTTCGACAGCCGTACCTGGTTTGAACTGTTCGACTTCGTCCAACCATGGATCCTGAGTAAGCTGTTTGATACTTAGGCTTAGGCGGTCTTTGTCGATCGAAATGATCTTTGCTTCGATTGTTTGACCAACTTTTACGTAGTCGTTAGGGTTGTTCACGCGCTCCCAGCTAATTTCCGAGATGTGCACCAAACCTTCGATACCTTCGACATTTACGAATACACCGAAGTCGACAACACCAGTTACGACACCAGTTACTTTGTCACCAACCTTTAGTTTTTCGAATCGTTCCGCAAGACCATCTTTGATGGCTTCTTTTTCAGAGAAGATTAGCTTGTTAGCTTTGCGGTCGCTATCAAGGATACGGACCTTCAAAGTCTGTCCGACAAGGGCGTTAAGGCGCTGTAGGATTTCGTCTTTGTCGCTTGAACCTACGCGTGGGTAATGTTCAGCTGAAAGCTGTGAGACAGGAAGGAATCCACGGACACCTTCGTATTCAACAAGCAGACCGCCACGGTTAGCATCGTACGGTGAAACATCAATGATGTCGCCGCTTTCAAGCTTGGCAGCAACTTCTTCCCAGCCGCGGTCTTTTGCGGCTTTTCGAAGTGAAAGGAGTGAATATCCGTTATCAAGTTCGGCGTCAACAACGCTTGCAGTGACTTCGTCACCTTCTTTTAGCGCACGGGAAAATCCCACTTCGCGGCGAGGAACGTATCCTACGCCCTGAGCACCAAGGTCGATAAGCACTTCGTGTTTACGAAGCGTTAGAACCTTTCCCGTGATTACTTCTCCTGCTGTTAATTGCTTGACGCTCTCTTCTGACGAGGCGAGCAAATCATCCATTGTTATTGCGGCTTTAGTTGCCATAAGTCTTAGTAAGACTCCTTCCTTAATTGATATTATTCTGAAGCGCGCTAATATAGCGCTCCTACATTACCTTTAATTGTACTCTTTTGTAACAGATAAGTCAAAGAGAGGCGTAGTCGCGGCGGGAGCGCAAATAGGCGATAGATGTTGCCGTAAGAAATGCCGCCCCTATCGCTACGCTGAGTGTCTCGGCAGGCCCAGTCTGTGGCAAAGCCGCAGGTGGGGTACTAGCTGTATTTTGCTGTGGACTACTTGGTTGAGCTGGTTGAGCCGGCTGCGAAGCATCCGGCGTTTTCGCAGGCTCATCCTTCTTCGTAGGTTCTTTTGACGTGTCGGTTTGATCAGACGGTTTTGGCTGTGAAGTATCTGGCGTCTGGCCGTTGCTATTCGCGCTAACAAATAACTTTTGACGCACGAAATACGTCCCGCCAACCAGTAGCAATACCAAGATAGCTCCAATTACCACAAAACTGAGTACTGAACCACCCTCATTTGCCTTTACCATACACTCCCTCTCTCGTTCTTTTCTTTACTATACCGTTTTACGGGAATAAACGCAACTTGGTAGATTTATGCTACACTACTTATATGTTAGTGACGGTGGACACGGGCGGAACAAAAACCTTGATTGCAGCGTTTGGTCAGGATGGGAAGATTGGCGAGACCATTAAATTTCCCACGCCCATGGATCAAGACGAATACGTCACACTTCTTCGAAATACACTTCAAAAAAACTATAGCGACAAGCCCGTCGAGGCAGTTGTTGTCGCCCTCCCTGGTATCGTAAAAGACGGCGTTGCAATCTGGTGTAACAATCTAGGATGGAAAGATTTTGATGCCCATAGCGCATTTTCGGGTGTTCTGGGAAAAACTCCCGTGTTAATTGAAAACGACGCTAACCTAGCTGGTCTAGCTGAAACACGAATTCTTGATCCAATGCCTATTTCTTCGCTATATGTCACGATTAGTACGGGGATCGGGACAGGGATTATTACTAATGGCAAAATCGACCCAGGACTCCGCTATAGCGAAGGTGGACGTGCACTCGTTGAGTTTGAGGGCCAAGTCCGCGAATGGGAGAGTTTTGCTTCAGGCAAAGCGATAACCGTCGCCTACAGCAAATTTGCCCGCGATATTACATCCGATCGTATCTGGAATCAAATCGCAGACCGAATTAGCCGCGGGTTTTTGGCACTCGTCCCTGTTATTCAGCCTGACATTATTATTATCGGCGGCAGCATTGGTACGTATTTTGAAAAATACGGACCAAAGCTAGAAGCTATTTTAAAAGAAAAACTTCCACCTCATATCGCTTGTCCGCGCTTTATTGCCGCAAAACACCCCGAAGAAGCGGTCATTTACGGATGCTATTATTATGCCCTCGATTACCTCGCTAGCCGATAGATTACAGCGGGACTACCCCGATATCATATTCGTCAAAGGAGATGACTTTCACTGGTCACCGTCCAATAAAACCGTTACCTACGTTCAAGATGTAAAAGATGAGACAGCGTCACTATTACACGAACTTTCTCATGCGCTTTTAGGCCATATAGATTACAAGAAAGACATTTCCTTAATAGAAATGGAGCGTGATGCGTGGCGATATGCCAAAGATACGTTGGGACAGACTTATGACCAGACAATCTCCGAGGACACCATTGAAGACGCGCTTGATAGTTACCGTGACTGGCTTCATGCCAGAAGTACCTGCCCTACCTGCCAGGCGACAGGGATGCAGACTAAAAGAGAAGAGTACAGATGTTTGGCCTGTCGAACTAAATGGCGCGTTAATGAAGCGCGTATCTGCGCGCTACGAAGATACACCCTCTAATACAAAAACACCCGCGAAAAGCGGGTGTTTTTGTAAGTAGTTAAGATAACTACGCAGCAACTTTTTCAGTTACTTTTTTGCGGCGTGAAATACGGCCACCTTTTGCACCAGCAATACGTGCTAGTTCAGGGTTAGCAGCAAAGCCACCAGTACGGCCGTTGCGGCCACCTTTTGCACCAATTTTGGCGTAAAAGTTTGGGTCTTTCGCTAGGTTACGTGCAGCCGCTTTTTGGCCGCCAGCTTTTGTTCCTGCCATGGTACTAATTCTCCTCTTTATTATAGAGCCTCCGCCCTATAGGTTTACCTCACACATGGTATGTGTATGAATTCATCATAACATTTCTTATGCTTAATGTCAAGGTTTACATAAGTACTTTATTATTATATATAGATTGTTGCATATATTCAGCTCGTGCTATATTATAAATATGCACCTGTTTGAATCCCAAATTTAGATTCATTCAATTAAAAACGACCACATCTGCGAGATTGGTCGTTTTTAATACTTATAGGGTATGTAGCGTGCTTTAACTTGTAGCCATAGCCCAGAAGGCCTGTCTGTGGTGTCCGAAATTACGATATGAATAGCTGCCTAGCTCTATAATAATACTCGGCGACCCTAGTTTTTGTGCCAACCAGTCGTCATACGTTCCCGATATCTCGTAATCGAAGATCTCATCACTATTACCCGTACCATTATTATAGCCGACAAGGCTGGCGTATTTTGCGGCTAACGCCCCTGAATCGCCTGCCTCATTACCGATAGCTACGCTTCCCACCGCGTGATACGAAAGAACAAGACGCGGCCGTAGCTGCGAAGAGAGATCGGCAATAGCCCGTGTTTCGGGTTCTGACATAGGACTCGTGCCACCTCCGCTTGGCACTGTGCCATTGGTATCATTGATGTCCTGCTTCCAGTCACTCGTAGCAAAATTACGGTTCAAGTTAACGTTGCCAGCGTTATTACGCGTTCCCGCGGCCATTCCATCAGGGTTAGCTGTCGGCACGACAACAATCTGGCGATTAGCTGGGATATTTTTGGCATTTGCTTCTAATTCATTGATCCAGTCATTCAGAATATAGCTTGAACTGGACTCATTTCCGTGAATCGCGCCCACGTAGAGTACTGTTGAAGCTCCATTTCCAAAGAAATAGGCATTAATTGCCCGTCCACGTTTGGAATACCCTATCGTAGAGACCGTATGACACACCGTACGTGAGCTATAGCTCCAGGCTTCATTACTGGTGATATCATAGGCACTATTAAGACCTTTGGCAATCGTAATGGTAAAATCGGCACACTTAGGCAAGTTATTAAGGCCATAGATTATCTGATTACCCGAGCGGGCAATTGAGGCGCTGCCTCCACCGAATGTCACTAATTTACCGATATCTTGAGTAGGAGAAAGAGCCTGGTCGAATGAAACAACTACTTTAGCGGATAGGCCTACGCCGCTTTTACCGACACTTACCCCCGTTACTTTTGGACCACCTGACATTTTAAAGGATACCACGTAAGGTTCGACAAGCGAGCTCCCGTCAGCTGCTTCAACATTCGAAATCGTAAGTGTATAATCTGTTTCTCTCTCTAGTTCGTTTGCAACATCAACCCGCAGCTTTCCATCTTCCAACACTACCTTTGAGTCGATTTTCGTTGTCTTGCCGTCCTTTACTTTATTGAGGAGCGCGTCCGCCTTAACGATCTTTTTATCTGGTACTAGTTCAAAGCTTTTGGGTCTACTGAATACAGTTTCGCCTTTTTTTACGGAAGAGTCCGTTATTGTCGTAGCCGTAAGGGTCGTAATGTTCTTCGATGCGGCCGTTACGACATCTTCACCCTTAAAGGCGCGCTGGAGCGATATCTTGTAATCCTTGCCCTGTTCAAGCTTGATTGCCTGCAGATCACATGCAACGGCCATTTCGAGTGGCTTACATGAAGCTGTTTTCCCTTCGGTCACCAATTTATACTCGAAAATTCGGTCGGTAGTGGTCAGATTTACTTTGAGCGGCTTCGTTACCGGGACAGGCCCTTTGATTGAGCTAGCGTTCGCGAGTGGAGGATCGGCAACCTTTAGATTGAAATGACTGCGGAAGAGCATTGCGCCAAATGGCGCTGAAGCGACGGCGCTAACCCCTTCTTGAGGGGCTTTCTCGGCAATAAAACACATCTTACTAGCCATGACGGGCATTTTTCCTAGGCGAAAAATATCCTGAGGTTCAACGCGAAAACGTGATTGGCCAACCGTTTTATGGAGGTCCGGGAAAAGAGTTAGCTGGTTCGTACAGGTTGTTCCCCCGTAGGAAAATTCAATATTTTTAGACACCACGAAAAACACAATATAGGGTACGACAAATATAACGAAAACGAGGCTTGGAATTGTTACTTTTTTGGGTAACTTCCAGATATCTTTTAGTATTGATGTTATATTTTGTTTTAAAGTCATCTATACTCTATTTTACCATGAGCATTTTGAGATAAAGAAAAAGGACTTCCTATTCGGAAGTCCTTCTTATAATTCGGCACCGTGCTAGTTTCCCACTTGTGGCAGTATAATCGCCGCTGCTGAGCTTAACTTCTGTGTTCGGAATGAGAACAGGTGTTTCCCCAGCGCCATGGGCACCGAAGTAAGGTTTTTTGACGCTTTGTGACTACTATTACTTCAGTAGTGGGTCAAAATACCTTGCTTCGATGTCCTTAAACTTTATGGACACGGATATGGATGTAAGTTAATTTATAAAAATCAACGTGGTGATACTCACCAATTACTAGTTAAGTCTACCCTATCACCTTAGTTAATACAAGTATTAACGGGGGTGATAAGGACATAAAAAGGCGATGGGACTATTAGTACGCTTTAGCTCCATATGTTGCCATACTTCCACCTTGCGCCTATCAAACAGATAATCTTTCTGTGTCCTCATAGGGAAATCTAATCTTGAAGTTAGTTTCGTGCTTAATATGCTTTCAGCACTTATCTATTCCGAACGTAGCTACTCGACAATGCAGCAGGTGGCCACAATCGATACACCAGAGGTTCGTCCGCCCCGGTCCTCTCGTACTAGGGGTAGATCTTCTCAAATTTCCTATCGTCCGTACCGGATATAAACCGAACTGTCTCACGACGTTCT
>DATHGB010000008.1 GCA_035317825.1 Candidatus Saccharimonadales bacterium
ACCTTCCATTGGAATTTCTATAAGGTCATCACAAGCATGCCGTAATTCATCTGTAATTCCTTCAACTTCTTCACCTAATAAAAGAACGGTTTTCTCGTGCGGACGGTAATCCGGAAGCATGATTGATGAGCCATCTTGTTCTAGGCCTACAATCCGAAAACCTGCGTTTCGTAGCGATTCTAGATCAAGTGTCTCTTGGTACTCAAACGGTACTATTGCTTCTGCGCCAAGTGCGGTTTTATGTATTTGCGCAGTTAATTTATTGGAAATATGAGGTAAGCGGGTATCGTTCTTTACGGATGGATACGGCGTGTATCCGCTTAAGATGATTTTAGACACGCCAAATCCTTCACTAGTACGAAAAATCGCACCGACATTATGGGTCGATCGAATATTATGCGCAATTACCACAATTTCAGACATTACATCAATTGTACCACTATAAAATCCATAAGCTTTTTGCTATAGTCAATAGGTAATGGACGAAGACAAAATTCAGCAGCGTCGCCGCGAACAAGATGAAAAAGCAACCCGTGAACGCGCGGCTATTTTAGGCATTCAATACCTCGATACGCGCGAAATAGAAAACAGCTTGCCACTTACGAAAGACATTGTTTCTGTTCCTGATATGTACAAGGGGCACATCATTCCTCTTACGATGGGAAGTGAGGAAGCTATCTATCGTTTTGGAGTTACCAGCCAAACTCCTCAGTCGTTGATTCAAAAAATGGCGACGGACTATAATGACGAAGGTAAAACAACACAATTTCTTTTGATTAGCGGTAGTGGGTTTAGGTCATTCATGTTGCGCTACGATCCACCAAAACAGGTTATTTATGACGACATTCAGATTGCCAAAGAGGGCGATAGCGATACGATAGCAGAAGTCAGCAAAACATTAAATTCTGTTGGTAGCGACCTTGTTTTTGATTATTTGATCGATCAAGCGGATCGATTGGGCGCAAGCGATATTCACATCGAGAATGAGCGCACCGATATTAGAATTCGTATGCGTATTGATGGCGCCTTACACCCTGTTGCGCAGCTTGAAAAAGACCGCTATCGCGTTATCATGGGTGCGCTTGCATCCAGGGCGAACATTTCAACCGCGGCAACCGATCCTCAGTCGGGACATATGCAAAAAGAAATTACACGCAGTGGTGCAACCCACCTTCTGAACCTGCGTGTCGAGACAGTGCCGACGATGTACGGGCAGGACGCAGTATTACGTCTGTTTAACTTTGATGAGAGTCTGTTGAATCTAGATCACCTCAGTATTCCTGAAAAACAACGTCACGAAATTGATGAAGTCATTAGCCATCCTCGTGGAATGGTGCTGATGGTTGGACCGACTGGTTCGGGTAAATCGACCACTCTTTACAGCATGTTAAACGCGCTTAATACCCCTGACCGTAAACTCATTACGCTAGAAGATCCAATCGAATACGGCCTGACGGGTATTTCACAGATTCCAATTGATACGACAGGTGGAAAAAGTTTTGCCGATGGACTGCGTGCGGTGCTCCGACTGGACCCTGATGTCGTGATGGTTGGTGAGATTCGCGACCAAGACACGGCCCGGACGGCTATCCAGGCTTCAATTACGGGGCACTTGGTGCTTTCTAGCTTTCACGCTAACTCAACCAGCGCAGCTTTTAGCCGCATGATTGACCTTATCGGGGTTAACCCTATCTTTAGTTCGGCAATTCGTCTTGTGATTGCACAGCGGTTAGTGCGACGACTGTATGATTCAACGAAAGAAGAATACGAACCGGACGAAGCAACTAAGAACTATGTTAGGAAAGCCCTTGAAAACCTTCCGGAGGGCACCGACAAGCCAAACCTGGATAACTTCAAGCTATGGCGGCCAAAGCCTAGCGAGGACGCTCCATTTGGGTATAAGGGTCGTATTGTCATTATGGAACAGATGGTTGTTGATGAAGAAATTCAAAAGTACCTTCGTGGTGATGTTAAAGATATTCACACCGAAGCAATTGAAAAAACAGCGACTGACGGTGGCATGCTAACGCTTTTGCAAGTAGGTGTACTTGCAGCTCTTCGAGGTGAAACAACCCTGGAAGAAATAAATCGCGTTATATAAAAATTATTGTATAGTAGGGATATGGATAAAATCCTCTATATCGGTGGTGTAGCCAGTAACTCATATCAGATCAATAGGGTATCACGGGAGCTTTCTGATCATTATGGTCTTAACGTCATAGGTCTATCTTTTAGCGAAGCGCAAAAAGATCAGGCATTGGTCGCAAGATTAGCCGCCGAATGTTTGGTTATTACCCATGCTGCCGGTATGTTGATGTTAAAATATGTCACCCCCAAAGAGCTCATTGCCGTTGCTCCCCCTATGCCAATCGGCGCACTACGCCTAATACGGAGGAACATTCCTAAAACACTTGCTCTTAACAAAAGCCATGAAAAGCTACCTGAAAGACGTGAAAAAATTCGTCAATACAACCTGCATGCATTAAAAGAACATCTCACCAGGCCTATTTATAATGTGTTTCAAATCGGTAAGATCAGCGCGTTTAATGCTGCTCAAGAAGCGGTGACAATGGTAACAAACGGATCAAAAGTGACTCTTTGCTTTATGGATAATGAGCTTATTTTTCGAAACTCTGCAGACCACCACCATGTTGGAATCGCCAAAGAGCAGGGCGTAATCGTCCATGATAGCGTTAGCGGGCATCACGACGAATTCTTACTATACCCCTTGGATGTACTTAGGCAGATTAATCGACTATAACTCTTGCAATAGCGGGGACTAATCTTTCGTCGAATACCGATGGGATGATATGTTCGGCGTCTACATCATCGACAAGGCTTGCGATAGCTTCGGCTGCGGCAATTTTATGCTGGTCGGTGATCTTTTTTACTCCGTTATCCAGCGCTCCGCGAAAGATACCAGGAAAAGCTGTCGCATTGTTCACTTGGTTTGGGAAATCGCTTCGTCCGGTAGCTATAACCGCAACACCTGCTTCTTTAGCATCGTCAGGCATGATTTCCGGTGTTGGATTAGCCATAGCAAACACGACAGGCTTATCGGCCATCCTTTTGATCATTTCTTTCGTGAGGAGCCCAGGTTTGCTGACGCCGATAAAAATATCCGCATCGGTGATCGCGTCATCTAACGAGCCAGAAGTAGACCCGTCAACATATTCAAGAAGCATTTTTTTCTCATCGTTTAAATCTACACGATCACTACTGATGACACCTTTACTATCAACAGCAACGATTTGCGGCTGCGCATATAGGTGAAGCAGTTTTGTGATAGCTGTACCGGCAGCGCCCGCGCCAATAATGACGATTTTTGTCTCGGCTAAATTCTTACCGACGACTTTCATTGCATTAATAAGTCCGGCGAGAGTGACAATGGCTGTACCATGTTGGTCGTCGTGAAAAACAGGGATGTCTAACTCGGCTTTTAGACGCTCTTCGATTTCAAAACATTGTGGTGCGGCGATATCTTCTAGGTTAATTGCTCCAAAACTAGGGGCAATTGCCTTTACGGTCGCAATGATTTCATCCACGCTGTGTACATCAAGTATAATTGGCACACTGTCGATTCCCGCAAAGTGTTTAAAAAGAAGCGCTTTCCCTTCCATGACGGGCATAGAGCCTTTTGGCCCAATGTTTCCCAGGCCTAAAACGGCTGATCCGTCTGAAACAACGGCTACGAGGTTATTCGTCCAGGTGTAAACAGGCAAAAGTGACGGGTCTTCGGCGATTGCACGGCTGACCGCAGCGACTCCAGGAGTGTAGTAACTGCTTAGTTTTTCTTTAGTAAGTTCATCTTTGTCACGAAGAGTCGTGGTAATTTTTCCTTTGTATCGTTTGTGGAGTTGTAGAGCTTGTTCATCGTAATTCATAGATCTTAGTATACCAAGCAATATAAAGTAGCGCTAAACCCTTTAAAAATCCCCAGATATATGCTATAGTCAATAGCTGATTGTATTCATAAAACAGTAAAGCGAGAGAATAATGAGTTTTGCACTAATTCAAAAGGTTAACGACGAGCAGAAAAAAGCTTCTGTTGTTGACGTACGTAGCGGCGACACCGTACGCGTTCACCAAAAAATTAAAGAAGGTAACAAAGAACGTATTCAGATTTTTGAAGGCGTTGTTATCCGTACTGACAACAAGCAGTCACACACATCACGGATTACCGTTCGTAAGATCGCTAGCGGTGTTGGCGTTGAAAAGAGTTTTCTCCTACACAGCCCACTTGTTGAAAAAGTTGAAATCGTTCGTCGTGCAAAAGTTCGCCGTAACTACCTTTCATTCCTACGTAACCGAAGCGGTAAAAGCGCTCGTCTTGTTGCGAAAAACTTTGACCGTGAAGGCGTAAACGCTGTCGAAGAAGTAAAAGAAGTAGAAGCACCAAAAGCTGCTGAATAAAAAGCATTTTCCCATAAAAACGCCCGGTCCTAGTGATCGGGCGTTTTGTTTTGCATGAAAATCTCAACAGGGGTGCTCGTAGATTAGTGGTTGCCCGCATCAGGCGGCGAGCAACCACTATTCAGTAGAGCGGTTAATTGAAATGATGAGCCAGGTAATGATAGCGCTTCCGACACCGTAAAGGAGTAACGCTATAAATACCAAAGGCGCAGTCGCCAGTAAAAGACATCCGGCTATTTTGTTCAGCCAGGTTGTCTCAAAAAACCAGGCATGCATGCTGCGATTTCCGTAGTGAAAATGGACCATCACCATATAAAGGAGGATAACGCAGGTAGCATACGCTTGAATTGCGATGACGTGTATCATCTTCTCTCCAACCTGTTGAGAGCGAGGCAAAAGCCTTAGTTTACTTATAGCACACCATGTACAATAGAAGAATGATTGTTGGGATTGACGAGGTTGGACGTGGCGCATGGGCAGGCCCGCTTGTTGTGGGTGCAGTGCTGCTAGGCAGCGAATCGATTGAAGGTCTAACTGATAGTAAGTTACTGTCTAAAAAAGCGCGCGAACGGTTAGATATCGAAATCCGGCAAAAAGCTGTAGGTGTTGGTATTGGCTGGGTGAGCGCTAAGGTAATTGATCGAATAGGGCTTTCCGAAGCGTTAAAATTAGCATCTCGTAAAGCGCTTGAGTGTATCAAAAATGAGTATCGCGAAATTATTATTGATGGGACGATAGCGTTGATTGATGATCCTAGGGTAACACTTATGAAAAAAGCCGACCTTTTAATTCCAAGCGTATCGGCTGCTTCAATCGTCGCAAAAGTAGCTAGGGATAATTATATGAAATACCTGGACGATGTATTTCCAGGGTATGAGTTTAGCGCACACGTAGGATACGGGACCGCCATGCACAGGGGTGCTATTGAAGAACTAGGTGTGACACCCATCCATCGATTATCTTTTGCACCCCTTAAGAAATATTCCGTAGTAGATGTTTCCGCGAATGAAGGGGCACGAGGCATCTCGGCGCATGTGACAAGCAAACAGATCGGCAGTAGAGGAGAAGATACCGCTGCACGCTATTTATGGCAATTGGGCCACAATGTTATTGATCGTAATTGGCGAACGAAATTCTGCGAGATTGATATTGTCTCGCAATTCGGCGATGCCGTTTATTTTACTCAAGTGAAATATCACAAAAACGACAAAGCGGGCGGAGGTCTGGCGGCGGTTACTCCTAAAAAGCAGCAACAAATGAAGTTTGCGGCGGAATACTATGCTCTTAAAAACAATCTAAAGAATACTAATTTGCGCCTAGCGGTTGTCCATGCATCTGGCGATCCGCCAAAAGTGAATACTTTTCTAGAGCTTGGCTAGTGCCGCACGCACTGCTGCCGCGTCGCGTTCAATAAGCTCGACACGACCTTCGATTTCGCTAATACCCATAGTAATAACACGGGTTAAAGCGGGCTCGTTTAACATTGGTGTAAAGAATGTACGATACTGTTCAAGTTGCTCATTGGTGACAAGGCTGGTTGCCGCATAGCGTGGAAAATCATCGTAGCTCTTGTCGCCACCAAAGGTTTGCTTGATCCATGACCAATTATCTTGGATCCATTGCCATGCTAGTTTGCGTCCGTCGCGGTTACGAATAAGCCAGACAAACCAACGAGCAACATCTTGGTGACGGACAATATCCTCGTCTTTTATTAGCCCAAGAAGCTGCACGATCTTTAGTGGATTCTTGGTTGAGGTCAACCCAAGTACGATGTCTTGTTTAAGGTCAACCGAAGATGTCTTTTTATATTCCTCTAAAAGCGTGTCAATGATGTTCTCGTCGTTGCCGTGACGAACCACAGCGCCAATAATAAGTGAACGAAGTTCAGCATCAAGCTGGTCAAGCGGGGTATTTTGGTATAGTTTGATAGCTGTTTGAATCGTGTCGGCATCTTCACCATAAAGCATCGTCCCAATGATAGTGGCGCGCATTTTGGTGTCACTTTCAGGCTCACCTTCTTTTTCTGTCCAGCCCAGACGAGCATATTGATTGCGTGCGAGGTCGGCTGCGAATCTCCGTAGTTTCTTTTCGCTTTGGTCGTCATTTTCGACGAATTTTTTAAGCTCACCGGTAGCAAGGGAAATAATATCCCACACTGCTTCAGTGTCTTCATTTCGGTACGCATCAAGAAGCAAGATTAGTTCTGCGCTGCTTACTTCACCTCCGCGTGCGAGTAATGTCTGTTCGTTCAGTAGCTGTAGCCTATCGACGGGTGTCATAGTTCCTTCTTTAATATCTGCTACAAGACGAGCAAGTGACGTGTCGTCGTAGTGCGTAATAAAGTGAGCAGAATTACCTCCGTTAAAGCGCACAGATGCTGGCTGTCGCAGGGTAATGGTTGTCTCTTGAGCTTCCAATAGCTCTGGCATTTCATTTGATGATGCATTAAGGGGGATAGGCCAAAGTTTATCAGAGGGTACGTGAGGCCCTACGAAGAATTGTTTTTGAGCTAGGTGTACTTGCCCGTCTTTATTGGTAACGTTAAGGACAGGATACCCCGACTGGGAAATCCAGGTATTCATGAAAGCTGTAATATCTTTACCGCTGGCCTTGCCTAACGCACTCCAAAGGTCGTTACCCTCGGTGTTGCCATAGGCGTGCTTGGCAAAGTAAGCTTTTAGGCCTGTTTGAAAGGCTTCGTGACCAATATACTGCTGAAGCATGCGAAGAAGCCGGGCGCCCTTGGCATACACGATTGCACCATCAAACAATGTACTAATTTCATCCGGGTGGTTGACATCAACCTGCACGGCTTGAACGCCGTCAATGCTATCGCGGCGAAGCGACATGATGCTTTCCATCGTTGCAAAATCCAACCAGACATTCCAGCTTGGTTCGAGCGCATCTACGGCAATGTATTCCATTAAAGTTGCAAAACTCTCGTTTAACCATAGGTTGTTCCACCACTTCATAGTGACAAGGTTGCCAAACCACTGGTGAGATAGTTCGTGTGCGATGACTGTGGCTATGTAATGTTTGCTGCTGACACTGGTTGTTTTGGGATCAGCTAGAAGGGCAATTTCCCTGTATGTAATTAGTCCCCAGTTTTCCATTGCGCCGCTACTAAAATCAGGAAGAGCCACATGGTCGGATTTTGGCAAAGGATACGGCGTATCGAAATACTCGTCAAAGAAATCAATTGTTCGGGTGGCAATATCTAGGGCGAAATCAAGGCTTTCAGGTGGTTGAGCTGGAGTAGCCCAGATATTTACTTCGACGCCACTTTTCGTCGAGGCAGTCTTTCTGTGCATCTCGCCAGTAACCCAGGCAAGTAAGTACGTACTCATTTTTGGTGTGGTTTCGAAACTCGTGACTAATTTTTCGTTTTCAATATTCTGCACTTTCACCGGCATATTGCCTAGAACAGTAACATTGTCTTCGGTGGTCAGAGTCACATCAAACGTTGCTTTAGCTGCTGGTTCGTCAATACAGGGAAAGACTTCACGCGCATGGTGACTTTCGAATTGAGTTGCAAGAAGTTCTTTTTTAACACCGTCGTGTTCAAAATAGCATGGGTAAAGTCCGTGCATTGCGTCAGTAATCGTACCGTTAAAAGCAATGACGACGATGTGTTTACCCTCTGCGATGTCTGGATGGGTAATGACAAGCTCATCATTATCTGCTTGTTTGAATTCTGCTTCTTTGCCGTCAAAAGTCACGGATTGAATCACTAGATCTTTGGCGTGAACGCTGATCTTATCAGCAGCGAGCACTGAAGCACCTTCAAGGGTGACGATGCCGTCAAATGTCCGTGCTTGCCGCTCTAGATTAAGTGAAAGTTGATAATGTTCGGGAACGAATTGGTCTACGAGTCGAGATACTGTCTGCATACATCTATTGTAACAAGTATAATGAGATCATGAAACGCGCTTACAAGATTAGGAGGTCAATCGCAGCTATTGTCGCGCTTGCAATTGCGGTCACTGTATTACTGACGCACCCCGACTTGTACCAACCAGCTACGACGCCCGCTACTCCTGAAATATCAAAGGCTACTGGAGAGGCAATGACTATCCTCGACCAATTAGAAGTTAAGGGCCGTGCTCCAAAAACAAACTATAGCCGCGACCAGTTTGGCGATGGATGGGAGTCAAAGCAGGGATGTGATACGCGCAACATCATTTTGCACCGCGACCTGGTGAACACTGCAACCAATACTGAGTGTAAAATAGTGAGCGGACTATTGCACGACCCGTATACAGGTAAAGACATACCGTTTGTAAGGGGCGATACAACGAGTGATGATGTTCAGATTGATCATGTCGTGGCGCTTAGTGATGCTTGGCAGACAGGTGCGCAACAATTATCCCCACAAGAACGTGTGAATTTTGCGAATGACCCGCTCGAGCTTTTAGCTGTTGACGGTCGAGCTAATCAACAAAAATCTGACGGTGATGCAGCAACGTGGCTGCCGTCAAATAAAGCCTTTCGATGTCAGTATGTAGCCAGACAAATTGCCATCAAGAAGAACTATCGGTTATGGGTGAAACAAGCCGAAAAAGACGCGATGATATACGTACTTGCAACTTGTCCTGGTCAGCTGCTGCCTACAAGCTAGGCAATTGCAACAAGTTCGATATCAAATACTAAATCTGAATTTGCAGGAATGTTTGGTGCGGGCGATTGCGATCCATAGGCCATTTCGGCAGGAATTATCAAACGGCGTGTTCCACCAACTTTCATACCAGGAACGCCTTGTTGCCAGCCTTTAATTACGCCTGTTAGCGGAAAAGTGATGGGACGGCCCATATCGTGCGAGCTTTGGAAAATAGTACCATCTGAGCACAGTGCGCCAGTATAATGAGCGGTAATTGTTGCTCCTGCCGGTACTTCATCGCCAGTACCTTCGACAGTGTCTAAAATTTCTAATTGTGTTGCTGATTTAACTGGTGCAAAACCAGTTAAATTTGTGCCTTCAAGTTGGGGTTGTTTGTCAGAATCCATGCTTCTAGTTTAGCACCAAGCTGATGATGTACGGTAAAATAGAGGTAGGAGGTAATAGTAATGACTGTACAAAGTTCACGACAAGATGCAAATTCGTATCGTACGAGTGCCCAGTCTAAGCGCGATGAAGCGGCACAGCATATCCAATCCGCCGCAAACAGTACCGCAGCCGGTAATGCTAATAATGCTCAAAGCGAAAATAACCGGGCAAACCAACTCAATACGGAAGCTGCCAACTTGGAACAAAAGGCTATGCAGATTGAGCGAGAAGCTCAGAATCAAGAGCAAAAAGCCAATAAAATCGAAGAACAAAAACAGGCATTACTAAAGCAGGCAAATCAGCTCGAGGATCAGAAAAATCAAATACTCGGAAATGGCAATTCTAATCCGCTAATTTAATAATGTAATAATGCTAGAATCATTTGATTTTTTGCGAAAATCTGCCCCAAAAGCTGCCGAAAGGCTGCTGGGCTGCCAACTTGAAGCTGAGGTGAATGGCCAACGGGCAGCTGTTAGGATTGTCGAGACCGAAGCCTACGATCAGACGGACGCAGCAAGCCATAGCTATAATGGCCGGACTAAGCGGACTGATATTATGTTTGCTCCTGCCGGCCATCTATATGTATATTTCACCTATGGAATGCATTATTGCTGCAATATTGTCGTTGGCGAAGAAGGATACGGGGCGGCAGTTTTAATTCGTGCTGTCGAGCCTGTAGAGGGTGAAGATGAACTTATTAAAAACCGTGACGGCAAAGGTGGTGTTGAAATTACGAATGGGCCGGCAAAGTTATGCCAAGCACTAGGTATTAATAAACGGATGAACGGGCACGATTTATCCAAAAAACCTTTAAGATTGCTGCCTTTGCCGGCGCTAGTTGAAAAAGATATTATAACGACAACTCGTGTCGGAATTAGCAAGGCAAAAGATGTCAAATGGCGCTTCTATATCAGGGGTAATTCATATATTTCAAAAAAGTAGCTGAAAAAGCTTGACGATGTTACATAAAAGGCGTATAACATCTAAAGACCCCTGCACCAACCGCAGTAACAACTACGATTGCACGGAAGGATCAGTTGATGAAGACGGACTTGAGGTTGCCCGCGGGTAGTTGGCTCATCAAGCAGCACGGATCGTTGCCTACGACCCGCCATCTCCGACTGGGCACATCGCCTGGAACGACGCCCACTACGCCCACCGCGACGGGCACGAGCTCTCGCTGATTCCTTGCACGAGGCCTACCCCATTCGGGGCGCTACCCGCTCACCTCCCTGTAACTCGGGAGGTGAGCGGTGGCGAACTTAACTATTGCTAAAAAAACTGACGTGAATTATAATAATGACAGTACATTTCCGGCCGGCAGGTCGGAATTTTTGTTAGAAGATGCATTAAATTTGTGAAAAGGAGAAAATAAAATGGAAGACATTAACATTAAACAACTTACCCTAGCGGTTCGAACAATCGCTGAGGAAAAAAACCTACCAGAAGAAGTAGTTCTATCTGTTATTGAACAAGCAATCGCAGCTGCATGGCGTCGAGACAACGGTGAGCGCGATCAGGAAGTTCGTGCCGAACTAAATGTTAACGACGGTACGGCAAACGTATATGTTGCTCGTGAAGTCGTTGAAGAAGTTGGTTCTGACGCTGTTGAAATTAGCCTAGAAGACGCTCAAAAAGTTAAAAAAGACGCTGTTGTTGGCGATACTATCGAAGAAAAGCACGAAGTTGTCAGCTTTGGTCGCGTAGCCGCACAAACTGCTAAACAAGTTGTGTTACAACGCCTACGCGAAGCTGAACGCGAAGTCGTCCTAGAAGAATACGAAGACAAGATCGGTACCATCGTAACCGGTACTGTCCAGCGCGTTGAACCACGCGTTGTCCGCGTTGAACTTGGTAAAGCAACTGGTATTATTCCTCAAAGCGAACAGATCCAAGGCGAATTCTACAGCATTGGTTCACGTATCAAGGTCTTCATCAAAGATATCGAACGTGATAACCGCGGTCCACAGCTTATTCTTAGCCGTGGTAACGAAGCATTTGTTGAATTCCTCTTCCGTCAAGAAGTTCCTGAAATGGAATCTGGCGCTGTTGAAATTAAGGCTATCGCCCGTGAAGCTGGCCGTCGTACGAAGATTGCGGTTAACAGCACTGTTCCTGGTGTTGATCCAGTCGGTACATTTGTCGGTGGTCACGGAACACGTGTTCAGGCTGTCATGAACGAAATTGGCGATCAAGAAAAGATCGACATTGTTACGTTTAGTGATAACGCCGAACAATTTATTCGTAACGCACTTAGCCCAGCCGAAGTAGCTAGGGTTGAAATCGACGAAGCCGCAAAGCGTGCAAAGGTGTTTGTGAACGAAGATCAGCAATCAATTGCAATTGGTCGCGGTGGTCAAAACGTTCGCCTAGCAAGCCGTCTAGCTGGTTACGAACTTGATATCGAAGCGACTCAGCCTACTGCTGAAAAAACCGCAGAGCCAAAAGCTCCTAAGAAGAACATCGAAGACAGCCTATTAAGCGCCGTCGAAGAATCAACTGAAGAATAGTTGATAATCTCCATCTCTATTCTAAAATTCGCTTATGAAGATTAGAATAGAGGCATGACATTAGCAAAAAAACTCCAGCTGTTTTCTTGGGCTTTAGGCATTGCCGTAGTCGTACTGGCCTTAATCGCATGGGCACAGGTGAGGCTAACGGGTAGACCACTTACGCCTTATGATTTTTTCCCAGTGCTAGGACTTTCAGCGTTTGGTTTGATGTGGACACACTACGTAGTTGGTAGCGCCAGACGTTTGACTGGCGCGCCTGCCGAAGCACTGCGACAATACCTTGCCGTCACAAGGGCAATTGTCTTTGTTTTGATCTTGCTTCATCCGGGAATCTTTTTAGTAAGTTTGTGGATTGATGGATTTGGGCTTCCGCCCTTTAGCTACTGGGAGCTATATACGGATTTGGCTGCTCGAACGGCACTGTTGCTGGGGAGTATAAGCCTAGTTATATTTTTGGCATTCGAACTTCGCCGTAAATTTCAGTTAACCCCGTGGTGGAAATATGTAGAGTATGCCAATATAGCTGCTATGTTTGCAATTTTGTATCACGGGCTAACACTAGGCGCCGAACTTGGCCTATTTTGGTTTAGGACAATATGGTTTGTGTACGCGCTTACGCTTGTGGCTGCCGTGGTGTATAATCAGATTGAAAAGAGGAGGGCTACACATGAATAAAAAGACAACCATCTGGATAGTCGTGCTACTAATTATCGTCGCAGGCGCTGGGGCGTGGGTATACGGTGCCACTAAATCAGCTGATACAACATCAACGGCGCATGAAGATGATCAGAGCCATGCTGCTACTGATTCTCAGAGTGACACATCAGATACGGCAGTGACCGCTGCTACCATTACTGCTACAAATGACGGTTTTACCCCTAATACGGTGACAGTGAAAAAAGGCCAGTCAATTAAAATTGTTAATAATTCATCATCACCAATAGAATTTTCATCGGCTGATCACCCGACCCATTTAGAAGATCCCGAGCTAAATATGGCGACGTTGAAGCCAGGCGAGTCTGGCACGGTGACTCCTGAAAAGGTTGGCACGCATGGATATCACGATCACCTGCATGCAGATCACACGGGTTCAATTACAGTTACGGAATAAAAATCTAAATAGAATTAAAACCGCCCTCATTTGTAGGGCGGTTTTAATTTAGTTTGCAGACTTGTCTTTTTTAGGTTTTCGGACTTCTCTGCCTTTTTTACGGCCACCATCTGGCATAATTTGATCTCCTGTGACTTCTTAGCGCTTGTGTTTCCATTGTAACATTGAAATTGAATAGGAAGTAAATTTGAAGTAATTATAATAATAAACTAAAATTGCAAGAGGCTACTATCACCGACCCGAAGGAGCCTACTGATGTTCATGACAATGAGTGCTACTGTCGCGATTGCCGGATTCGTTCTAGCAGGAGCGGCTTCGTGCGAGGGAGACAACACGACCACGCCAAGCCCCGCTGTGACGCAACCTGCGCCAAAGGACGACAAGTCGGCCAATATTGTGGGCACGTTGACCTGCGAAGGCGAAAACCCAGATCCGCAAAGTGTCACAATAGGAACGTATCCGCATGATGCCGTAACACTGTACAACGACAAAGACCCGATCCGCCTGAAGTTCTCCATTAAGATGGAGAGCGGAGAGAAGTACAGCGTCCACTACTCCTGTGGCGACTCGGGTACTGCGGCATGTCCATCAGTAGATGGCTCATCACACACATTTCTCCTTAACGAGAAAGGTGTGTGCGAGGAGGTGAAATAGTGCCAAAAATGCTGCTACCCTGTGTATTACGACTGGGTAGCAGCAAGGCTCATGTTTATTTGACGTAGTATACAACACTTACTTGGTAGGATAGATCGTTCTCGCCGGGCTGTAGCGACAATTTACTTGGCTGGATCGAATCACTAGATACCCCCTCGCGTAGCATAGGATATACTCCACCAAAGTTGCCTCCATCATTTACAGACTTAATTTCACCCAGATTAAATCCTAGGTTCTTTGCGGATTGTTCTGCTTTAGACCTTGCTTCTTTAGTAGCGTCGTCGCGTGCTTTGCCTTCAAGTTCCTTGCGCTTTGCGTCGCTAAACGCTAATTGTGGTGAAATGGCGCCAGTCGGAGAGGTATCTACAAGGTAATCCTGTACCTTTTGGGCTAGATCCTTATCATTGACCGTTACCGTTAGACGCAATGTGTAAGTTGGCGTAGAAGAATCCTCTTTGTTATAGATAGGATAATCATAGCCGTCAGAGTTAGTTTTGATTTTGTTATCGGCAACACCCAGGTCTTTGAGTTTCTTAACAATTTCTTCACTTTTCTTCGTAAGGTCGCCAAGAGCAGCTGCTTTATCTGCATTCTGGAAATCATATGACGGCGCGAAGACAAATTCATCCGGTACTGCTGTTACTTTTGCCTCACCTGTCACATCGATAGTACGTGATTTGGCGTCAATACGGGGCTCCCATGGCCTCCAAAGAAGCAACATGGCAATAATGATCACGACAAGAAGGCCGATAATCATACGGTAATCTAATTTGAGAGTGAGCGCGTCCTTGGACTTTTTAGCAGATACATCTGATTCCATTGTCGATAACTCCTTATGCTAGTTACGCTTATGGTAGCAGATCCAGGTTTAGTTGTAAAAATCGCATATCCCATTGACGTGTTTATGGTTACGAGCGCTATAATAAAGAAGGTCATGTGAGTACTGGTGGAGAACCTTTTTACGTACAGGCCTATTTAAACAAATAGTTGATACACACACTGGCTTTAAACAGCAAAGCGTCCCTGTCTAACTACATATTCAATCGCTACTTCAGACCCTAAACAGACATTAGGCGGTAATGTTCTGCAGTCTCGTAGCTTACTCATAAATCCGCAGCTGACCGATTTTCTTGTTGTCAGTTTTTTTATTTATAAAATTCACACAATCACCACTTAGGAGTAAGAATATGACAAAAACTATCACTATTAACAGTCCAGTCGCCGTAACCGCAATGGGCTTTGGCCGCGGAATGCGAGCATACCCTCGCCGAATTGA
This sequence comes from Candidatus Saccharimonadales bacterium, assembly GCA_035317825.1. Taxonomy (NCBI): domain Bacteria; phylum Candidatus Saccharimonadota; class Candidatus Saccharimonadia; order Saccharimonadales (SeqCode); species Saccharimonadales bacterium (SeqCode). Next base: position 15,012 of record DATHGB010000008.1, read on the forward strand.
GTTTGGAGGCACAACCTACAACTTCATCGACGCAGGATTGCGTATGCTTATAGGAAAAGGGCAAAACCAAGCCCAGATCCTAACGATGAGCGACGGTGCTCATGATTATCACCTACGAAGCGATAATCACGGGGGTAGCTGGACGCTTCTAACTATCAGTTAGGGGAAAGTGAATGAGCAAAAGAGGGTCTATCTAGGCCCTCTTTTTGTATGGGGAAAGTGCTATAATAAAGGTACAATAATAAATCCAAAGGAGGGGTTCATATGAATATCATTGGATGGATTGTACTAGGTGGACTTGCGGGGTGGGTGGCCTCGATGATCATGGGCAATAACGCCCAGCAGGGGCTACTCGGTAATATCATTGTCGGTATTATCGGAGCATTCATAGGTGGATTCGTCGTCAGTCTATTTGGCACCGAAGGCGTAACGGGCTTCAATATTTGGAGCTTCGTCGTAGCGGTACTCGGTGCGGTTATTGCACTCTGGATCGTTAAAATGGCTCGCGGCGGCAGTAAAACGACAACTGTCTAATACTAACAAAGCGACAACAAGAACTCCGCCCCAATTCGGGGCGGAGTTCTTGTTATAATAGAAGTACAAGTAGAAGACTAAACGGAGGAAATTATCATGCCATTTAACTCTACGAACGACTTGCCTGATTCGGTCAAAAATGTCCTTCCGGATCATGCGCAGGACATCTATAAAGAAGCGTTCAATAGCGCTTACGACCAGTATAAAGATCCTGATGAAAGACGCGACGATGCTAGCCGTGAGGAAGTAGCACACAGGGTAGCATGGAATGCGGTCAAACAGAAATACGAAAAAGGCGCGGATGATAAGTGGCATGAAAAGGATTCATAGAGACCACTGAACAAAAGGAGGGATATATGGCAAAGTTTAATCAATACACAATGCAAGACCCTGTGACACAGTATTCAAAGATGGATATACCCGAGCAACGACAGATCGAACCAGGTCTTGATGCTGAACTTATTCCAAAAGCAGATCACGGGGAAGAAACATACGAGGGCAGCGGACGATTAAAAGGCAGAAAAGCGCTGATCACTGGAGCCGATTCGGGTATTGGTCGCGCCGTAGCAATCGCTTACGCTCGCGAAGGTGCGGACATCGTACTTAATTACTTACCGAGCGAGGAAGCTGATGCCAAAGAAGTCGTTGCTTTGATTGAAGCAGCAGGCCAAAAAGCGGTTGCGTGTCCTGGTGATATTAGTAATGAGGATTTTTGTAAACAATTAGTTAAAACTGCAGCAAAAGAACTCGGTTCAATTGATATCTTAGTTAATAACGCTGGTAAGCAAATATACGTTGAGTCTCTAGAAGAGTTGACAACCGAGCAGCTACAGCAAACGTACACCGTGAATGTTTTTGCAATGTTTTGGATCACAAAGGCAGCCATAAAACATATGCCAAGGGGTGCGACGATCATCAACACGACGTCCATTCAGGCATATCAGCCGTCGAAAGGGTTGCTAGATTATGCCAGTACCAAAGCAGCAATAGCTAACTTTACTCATGGCCTAGGCAAGCAGCTGGCTTCAAGAGGTATTCGCGTAAATGGTGTGGCGCCAGGGCCAATATGGACTCCGCTTCAACCAAGTTATGGTCAGCCTATGGAAAAACTAACGAAGTTTGGCCAGAGCACTCCCCTCGGACGCGCGGGGCAGCCGGCTGAGCTAGCACCGACTTATGTCTTTTTGGCTTCGCAGGAATCAAGTTATATCACAGGGGAGATTATTGGAGTGACTGGCGGCAATCATCTGCCATAAGTAAGAGAATGCACTAGCTTTCGTCCTCAAAGGACTTATTATCGTATTACATAAATACGGAGCTAGTGCGAGAGGATTGATGCGGGAGTGCGCCTCCGGTCACCGTATGGCAGCCGGGGCGCATCTCCACCACATCAGATGGGACTTGGTGTGATCAAGGTGATAGGCGATGATGTCTCCAGGATCTCACCGTCTTTGTCTAGGATCAACAGAAGCTGCCGATCAGGGTAGAGCTTGATGGTGGACGCCCGAGGGATGTCCTCGCGATTGACGCTCACCCTCTTGAGGGGGAAAGATATCCAGAGTAGAGCATTCTGGTCTCCCGAGCTCGATTCCCTCAGCATCTGCTGGGGCATACCTTCTACCCAGAAGACCTCGTAGTCTTCGCCGCGTGCTGAGAAGGTTAAGACAGGGTTATTCCTGAACTCAGCACGTACGAGAGCTTCTACGAGCTCCGGGAGAGTGTCGCCCAATGCAATAGGGTCACCCATGGTAATCCTCTCGTCTCTCACGTGACGATCACGTGATACTACTATTATGACAATTTGCGGTATGCTCGTCAATTTGAAGAGGCTAAAAATAAATTAGCACTCTCTTGACCCGAGTGCTAATTTTTCATACAATAGATAGAGTAGCACGAGAAAAACGAAAAAGCTTGCGCTGACTACAAGGAGGTTAGATAATAGAACTATGGCAGATGATTTCGCTGAATTTGTTTCACACTTAACGGACAATGCTCGTACTAGTTTGCAGCATGCAGATGCTATTGCACGCGGGTACGGAAGTGCGTATATCGGCACTGAACACTTATTACTTGGTGTTCTTGCTCAGGGTTCCTCGGTCGGGGCGAAAGTACTCGCAGATGCAGGTATTACGCTTGATCGTGCCGAACTTGCTCTTAATTTAACCCCTCGTACTCTTGTTGTTAGCACTGGCGTGAAGGGCCTTTCTGAAACGGCCAAATTAACTCTAAAGATGAGCTGGGAAGTCGCTCAGGAATTCCACCAAGAATTTTTAGGCACCGAGCACATTCTATACAGTATTCTTAGTCAGAAAAATGCCCGTGCAACGGTGCTTCTTCGCGATATGAATGTCGATGTAGCCGAACTGACGAGTGAACTAGAAGAATTCTTTGATCGTCAGCATAACGATTTTCATGATGGATCAGAAACCGGCCAAGATACCAAAACGAAAAAGAAGTCTGGTCGTGGTGGCGCGCTTGAAACATTCGGCACTGACCTGACTGCCAAAGCCAAAGAAGGTGATCTGGATCCTGTTATTGGTCGTGATGGCGAACAAGAACGCATGGTGACTATTCTAAGCCGGCGTACCAAAAATAACCCAGTACTCATTGGTGAGCCTGGCGTCGGTAAAACGGCAATCGTCGAAGGGCTTGCTCAACGTATCGCCCACGAGGATGTTCCCGATCATTTATTAGATAAGCGTGTCATCCAACTTGACCTTGCAGCGATGATTGCTGGTACTAAGTACCGCGGTGAATTTGAAGAACGGCTTAAAAAAGTTGTTGATGAACTGAAATCCCAAAAGAACATCATTATATTTATTGATGAGCTCCATCTACTAGTCGGAGCTGGTGCTGCCGAAGGCGCACTCGATGCTGCCAATATGCTAAAACCTGCCCTAGCGCGCGGCGAACTTCATCTAATTGGGGCAACGACGCTTGACGAATACCGCAAACATATCGAAAAGGACAGTGCATTGGAGCGCCGGTTCCAATCAATTGTCGTACCAGAACCAAATCTAAAAGACACGATAGCTATCATGAAGGGTCTCCGTAGCTATTATGAAAAGCATCACGGAGTCACGATGAGCGACGAAGTACTCGAGGACGCTGTCTACATGGCTGATCGTTATGTTAGTGAACGGTTCATGCCGGATAAAGCAATTGACGTGATTGATGAAGCAGCAGCGTTAGTTCGCGTAAGGTCAGGGCGTAAGCCTAGCAAAGTACGAGACTTTACTAAGCAGCTTAAAAACTTGAACGAGAAGATGGAAGACGCTGTAATAAATGAAGATTACGAACGCGCGGCTCTGTATAAGACTCGTATTAGTCAGATTAGCGTTAAGCTGGAAGAAACAAAAGCCGACTTTGAGAAAAAGACGCCAATCAAGCTAAAGGATGACGATGTTGCACACGCGATTGCAACCATGACGGGTATTCCTGTAAAACGTGTCCAAAAATCTGAAGCAAAATTACTTCGTAACCTTGAAAAGCATTTAGGCAAATTCATTGTTGGACAAGACGAGGCAGTCGAGAAGGTTTCGCGAGCAATCCGCCGAAGCCGAAGTGGCGTCGCAAGCACAAAACGCCCAATCGGATCGTTTGTATTTATGGGGCCGACAGGTGTCGGTAAAACAGAGCTTGCTAAAGTACTCGCCCGTGAAGTATTCGGAAGCGACGATGCGCTAATCAAGATCGATATGAGTGAGTTTGGTGAAAAGCACAATACGAGTCGCTTGCTGGGTGCACCTGCTGGATATGTAGGGTATGAAGATGGCGGTCAGCTAACAGATAAGATTCGTCGTCAGCCGTACAGCGTCGTGCTATTTGATGAGATCGAAAAAGCTCATCCGGAAGTATTCCAGATTCTATTGCAACTTCTTGAAGACGGTAAGCTAACCGATGCAAAGGGCCGAAGTGTTGATTTTGGTAACGCCATAATTATCTTGACCAGCAACCTTGGCGCGGATCGTATGATGAAAGAATCTAGCCTTGGATTCCATGCGAAAAATAAATCTGATAGCAAAAAGCTTGATGTCGCGCATGAAGAAAACGCGGCTGCGGCAAACGAAGCACTCTCACGGATGATGCGTCCCGAGCTAATCAACCGATTTGATTCGGTGGTGACATTTAGGGCGCTTACACGCCGCGAAGTAAGTAAAATCTTCGATAATCTCATTGATGAACTGCAGCAACGCTTAATTCGTAAAGGAATTCATGTTACGATTAAAGCATCAGCTAAACGTTTGTTGATTGATAAGGGTTACAACGAAAAGTTCGGTGCAAGGCCGCTTCGTAGAGCCATTCAAGATGAACTAGAACACCAAATTGCTGACGGAATCTTATCCGGCGAATATGAAAAGGGTAGTGTTCTTGAAGTAAGCACAGGAAAGGGCCAAATCGTTATTAATGTCAGACACGAATCATAGATCCAGCGGTCATGTTTTAGGCATTGTAGCGGCAGTGCTGTCAGTTATGGCAGCACTTTTCCTGTTCGTGAATCGTCAATATGTCGTTGATCAGGTAAATGTTTGGCAGTATCAGCCTACAGACGCGGTGGTGCAGCTATCACAGCGTTCGGGCATGAGTGATACGGGAGAATTTTATTTTTATGCCAGCATTCCTTCGATTGAAAGTACTCAAGTTTTTAATGATAAATGTGGTCGCAAAGAAGAATCAACTGCAATCTTAGGATGCTACACGACGCAAAGAATCTATATTTATGATGTCAAAGACGCTAAACTTGATGGAATCCGAGAGGTGACAGCGGCTCATGAAATGCTTCATGCCACGTACGAACGAATGAGTCCCGGTGAGCGAGCGAAGGTGGATACGCTTCTAGAGGCTGAATATGAAAAACTCAGAAACAATAAGGACTTGGCTGAACGGATGGCATTCTATGCTCGTACCGAACCAGGCGAAAGGGATAATGAACTTCATTCAGTTATTGGTACGGAAGTATCGTCAATCAGTCCTGAACTTGAAGCGCATTACGAAAAATATTTTACTGATCGTCAAAAAGTTGTCGCCTTACATGACAAGTACGCAAGTGTCTTTTTAGATCTGCAACGAAAGAGCAGCGAATTAGTGAGTGAGCTTAAGGCTCTGGGTGATTCAATTGAGGCAGACACGATTATCTATAACTCCGATGTCAGTAAGCTAAACCAAGATATCCAAAGCTTCAATAACCGTGCCAATAACGGAGGTTTTAGCAGTCAAGCGCAGTTTGAAGCAGAACGTGCTAATCTCGAAACGCGAACAAATCAGCTGAACAATCATCGGCAACAAATCAATACGGATGTATCCCGTTACGAGACGTTACGGCAGGAACTAGCATCGATTGCTAGTGAGTCCGAGGCCTTAAACCGTAGTATTGATAGTAGCCTGGCACCGGCGCCTAGTCTATAATAATCGTAATGGCTAAAAGTAGAACTCAATTTATCTGTCAAAACTGTGGTGCTAGTTACCAGAAGTGGACGGGCAAATGTGATAACTGTGGTGAATGGAACACGCTTGTCGAGCAGGCTGTCGTCGGAACGGGCAAATCCGCTGTTTCAAAGAGTGCCACGAGTGGTCACGTTCTCACTCCGCAAACCATGAAATCCATTGCAATTGACGAAGGTCCAAATAGGATGACGACAGGCTATGAGGATCTTGATATGGTTCTTGGCGGTGGAATTCTATCTGGCAGTGTTCTTTTGATGGCGGGTCAGCCCGGTATTGGAAAAAGTACATTGCTTTTGCAAGTTGCAAGTGAAGTCGGTAAGGTTCAACCGGTACTGTATGCGAGTGGTGAGGAATCTGCGAGCCAGGTGAAGTTGCGAGCTGAACGATTAGGGGCAAATACTCGCGAACAACTTCATTTTGTGGCCAGCACAAGCGCCGATGATATTGCGGCAACAATACGTTCGGGCGTCTATAAACTTATTATCATTGATTCAATTCAGACACTGAGTCTCGACGAAATTACGTCTGCACCTGGGACGGTTAGTCAGATCACGAATAGTAGCAATGTGATTATTCGAGCCGCAAAAGAAGCGGGTGCTGCCGTTATACTCGTCGGGCATGTTACGAAAGAAGGCAGTATCGCCGGACCAAAAGTCCTAGAGCACCTAGTCGATGTCGTTCTGCAGTTTGAAGGTGATCGCTACGGTGGTTTTAAGGTGGTACGTGCTGCCAAGAATCGTTTTGGATCAACCAATGAGGCGGCTATTTTTGAGATGTACGAACAAGGCCTTCGTGTGGTTGAAAACCCTTCGGCGGCGCTCCTTGCAGAGCGGCAGAATGCTGACGGATCAGTGGTACTTGCGACACTTGAAGGTACGCGGCCGCTGCTAGTCGAAATCCAAGCGCTTGTAAATCCAACCAACTTCGGGTATCCTAAGCGTACAGCCTCGGGGTTTGACCTGAACCGACTTAATCTTTTGATCGCCGTTCTCGAAAGACGAACAAAACTGAATTTATCGGACAAAGATGTTTACATCAATGTTGTCGGAGGGCTGAAATTAAGCGATCCTGCGGCCGATTTGGCTATTTGTATGGCAATTGCCAGTGCAAGCGCGGGAAGACGTCTAGACGACGGTCTAGTGGTGTTTGGCGAAGTAGGACTAGGCGGAGAGATCCGTAGCGTCCATAGCGTTGATCGCCGCATCGCCGAAGCGAAAAAACTTGGCTTTACCAAAGCTATTGCCCCAAAAACCGCAGGCAAAGACTCATTCATAAAAGGTGTTGGCGATATGCGCCAGGCACTCATAGACTACTTACAAAAATAGTAAAGGAAAAACATAATGGAAATAACACAACTCTTCGTCGTCATTATAGCAATAGCTATCTTGGCAGAAGTAACCTACCTCGTCGTAAAATTACCTCGGCAAAACCTATCCCGCAAACAAGGACGACCAATTTTAGTTGATACATCGGTACTTATCGATGGCCGTATTTTAGCGGTTGCAGAATCTGGTTTTATCGGTGACACGCTCGTCATTCCACGAAGCGTTATCGGCGAACTACAATTTTTAGCAGATCACGCCGACCACGAAAAGCGAGCAAGAGCCCGTCATGGGCTCGATGTCGTGTCAACTCTTCAGCAAATGCCACAGGTGACCGTAGAGATACTACAAGACGGCAGTAAAGCCGAAGAAGGCGTCGACGAACGTTTACTAAAACTCGCGAAGCAATATAACGCTGCGGTATGCACGATTGACTACAATTTAAACAAAGTTGCGGTCGTTGAGGGAATTACCGTCCTTAATGTTAACGAATTAGCCAAAAGCCTTCGAATGGCGTATTTGCCTGGCGAAAAAATGCTACTTGAACTCGTTCAAAAAGGTCAAGATAGTCACCAGGCTGTAGGCTACCTAGCAGACGGAACAATGGTTGTTGTCGAGCATGCTTTCAAATACATCGGGCAGACTGTTGAAATTGAATTTATCCGAAGCTTGCAGACAGCTGCGGGAAAAATGATGTTCGCACGACGTGTTGAAAAACAACAGCCAAACGATAAACCGGCTATAAACAACAAACCTACTGGTAAAAAGCCTCAGCCAAAACCACTTGTTCGTGAACAAAAGCAGCCTCAACAGCAGCAACCTGCTAATAAGCAGCACCAGCCCAAACAAAGGCGTCCGAACAATAAGCCTCGCAGTTCAAGCGATCGCGAAGCCGCACTTATTGATCTTGTTGAAAAGTCATAGACATAATCAATAACAACTAAAAAATGACCTCCGCTAGGGAGGTCATTTTTAACGTCTAGGACGCCTGACGTCAGGGCGCTGTATACTGAAGTGAATTAGCTCCGGTGTAGTAGCCTTCATCCATTACTGTCGAGGCGACAGTATGTGCGTTCTTATCGTTAAATTTATATGTTGCGTCGTATGTTCCGCTCGCGCTCGCTGGTAGAGTCGCGATCACGGTACCGTCTACTGATACTTGAATTTCTTTGAGGTTAAAGGTGCCTTTGACTGCACTGATGCTTATTTTGCCGCCGCTAACGCTGATTGTGCCAATACTAGGTTTGCTGTCGTCACACTTGTGCGCATCATCATCTTTCGTCGCGTCATACCCATCTGGCGCAGTGTAGACATCAGTCTTTGTGACAGGATCGGTTGATTTGTTCACATCAACATCGATCTTTGCATCCGCTGGCGTACAGGCGGTAGCTTTCTTTTTTGAGACTTTATCAAATGTTATTTTTGCGTTTGCCTTACTTTGATTTTTGTCATACCAAGAAGGGTAAAGCTCGCCATTGATTTTCTGAACCCCAGCCGGCTGCGTAAACCAATCATTAGGTTTCCATCTGCCATCCGTGCCGTATATGTCTTGGTGAACATAGCGCATCACCGCGTCGATAATTGGACCAGGCAAAGTCGAGTTACCACTTTTTAGAGGTGTCGTGTCTGGATTACCCAACCACACGCCCATCGTGACAGCGGGGCTATAGGTCATTTCCCAAAGGTCTTTGGCTTTGTCGCCACCAAAGTCAGACGTACCCGTCTTTGACGCTGTCTTAATGCCAGTGTTCCCGTAGCTAAGTCCCGTGGTGATGTTTCCGAATAGCGGACGCCTAGCATTTGCATCCGTCAGGATATCACTAAGGATATAGGTAACTTGAGGATCGATGACTTGTTTGCTTTCATCTTTCCATTTTTTAAGTACGTCGCCTTGGCTATTTTTAACTTCTAAAATACTCGTAGTTGGTTTATAGACTCCGCTTCGAGCTAACGTAGCGAAAGCGTTCACATGATCAATTTGACGAGTACCACACCCACCAATTGCAGATGATAGATTGGCTTGAGCATCCGCACCCTGTGTACAGTATTGCGTATCCCCAGCAGCTCGTATCATTTCCCATGTAGGCTTAACACCCGAAGCGGCCATAGCTTTAATTGCCGGAATGTTACGCGAGGTAGCTAGGCTTTGACGGATGTTTATATTACCCCTAAAACCTTTGTCTGCGTTGTTTGGCGTGTAGTTGCCAGGGAACGTTGTTTTAGTATCGGAAAGAATCGAACCACTTCCGTAGTTTGGCTGACCTGCAGGTTTTTGCGAGAATAGCTCGGCATATACAAGTGGCTTAATGCTCGAACCTGGTTGAATGAACGCAAGCGCTGCGTTGTCTTGACCATATCCGGGGTAGTCAAAACTGCGACTTCCCATCATTGCAATAATTTGACCCGTGGCATTGTCTTCTACTGTTCCAGCACCATTACTAAAGCCATTCACAGCAGGTGTAGATGAAGTAAACATTTTCGTCATTGCTTCTTCAAGCTTGTTCTGTACGCGGACATCGAGCGTTGTTTTGATAGTTAGTCCGCCACGTCCTACGGTTGCTTTGCCCAGTTCTTTTTCAAGATCACTCCGAACCATTTGCACGAAGTGGGGTGCTTTGATACCGTCAAACTGATCGGTGACAGATTTGATGTTATCAATGATCGGATATTTTTTTGCTTCATCAGCCTGTGCCTGGGTAATATACTTTTGCTCGACCATGCCATCAAGAACTTTATGTTGACGAGCAATAAGTGCTTCGTGCCCGGCAATATTATACGGATCATAAAGTCCTGGTTGATTAGGAATAGCAGCAAGAAGCGCAGCTTCGGGCAGTGTTAGGTCCTTTGACGACTTGCCAAAGTAGGTCTGAGCACCGGATTCTACGCCGTTACGCCGACCCCCGTATGGTGATTCATTAAGATAAAGATCAAGAATTTGCTCTTTGTTATACATACGTTCAACTTCGATAGCCAAGATCATTTCTTTGATCTTGCGCGGAATTCCATTTAGTCCTCGCTTTTGAGCTTCATCTGCAAAGAATACCTGTTTGACTAGCTGTTGGGTTAGTGTGGATCCACCTTGGATGCTTCCACCGTTGGCATTGTTTGCGAGTGAGCGGAAAATGCCCGTCACGCTTACTCCGCCATGCTTATAAAAATCTTTGTCCTCAATCGCAATCGTAGCTTGTTTCATGTATTGATTGATATCTTTACCGTCAACAACGAGTTTGTAATCACCATCACCTTTGTCTTCCCAGAGAAGCTGGCCATTACGATCGTAGTATTTAGAAACCGTTGTCGTGACACGTTTTGCAAGCTCGCCTGGACGAATTGCGTCAAGATCTTTCCGGTAATAGGCAAATAGCGCACCAACGGCAAGAACCATCAATAAGATACCGATACCGGCAACTTTGAGGGCCATGATGCCACCTTTCTTACTAAGCCAGTATCCCCAGAATCGTTTTGGGTGAAGTCGGTAAAGAATTCTTTTTAAGGGATGTTTTGGCAGGCTTGCAAGGTACTCGGCTTTTTTACGAGCGTTAGCATCCTTTTTAGTTTTGCGCTTGTGCGTTAAGTTCGAGTACACGCTCATGCTGCGTGATTTGTTTGGTTTTTTAGCCACGTCGTATTGTTTCCCATAAGCAGTATTACGCTCCATTATAGCATTTTTTTCGCATGCAAGGGGTTTATTTTTCTGGTATACTAGCCCCAGTAATAACAGATAGGAGACAGGAATGACACTTTCCGAAGAACTGCAGTGGCGGGGATTTGTTAATCAAACCACGTTCAAAGATTTGACCGAACTAGACGGAACTCCTATTTCTTTCTATTGGGGCGTTGATCCAAGCGCAGACAGTATGACTATTGGTAACTTTGCGGCTGCAATGATGGTTCGTCATTTTATTGATCACGGGCATAAAGCCTTTCTCCTAGTGGGCGGCGCGACCGGGATGATCGGCGACCCAGACGGTAAAGCTGATGAACGCAATCTAAAAACACTCGATGAGATTGCTAAAAACAAAGCTGGCATCGCAGCTCAATACAGTCAGATTTTTAACGGCAAAGATTTTAAGATAGTTGATAACTACGATTGGTTTCAAGGCATTGGCTACCTTGATTTTCTTCGCAACGTTGGTAAGCACGTTCCAATGAGTCAGATGCTCGGACGTGAATTCGTACAATCCCGGCTAGGCGAAAGCGGCGCAGGTATTAGTTACGCTGAATTTAGTTACTCGCTTATTCAGGGCTACGATTTCGTGCATCTTAATCGTGAATACGGTGTTACGCTGCAAGTTTGCGGTGCCGATCAATGGGGTAATTCAATTGCCGGAGTCGATCTTATTCGTCGGCTTGAAGGTCGTGAAGCACATGTATACTCAACGCCGCTGGTTATCAACAAGGCGACAGGAATGAAGTTTGGCAAGTCAGAAGGAGGTGCCGTCTGGTTGGATCCAAAAAAGACGAGCGTCTACAAGTTTTACCAGTTCTGGCTAAATGTCGATGACGAAGGCGCGATTGATTACGCGAAAATATTTACCCTACAAACGCGTGAACGAATCGAAGAGCTTGCCGCTGAGCAAAAGGCGAATCCAGCACTGCGTCCTGTTCAGAAGGCGCTCGCTCGTGAGGTAACGACGCTTGTCCACGGCAAAGAGCGAATGGAATCTGTTGCGCGTGTTACGGACGTTCTTTTTGGAAGTGGTGACTTTAAGGAATTGCACGATGCCGATATTGAAGCGCTCGCAGGCGAGATTCCTGCTGTCGATGCTGGGAAAAGTGTCGTAGAAATTTTGGTTGAATCTAATGTAGCCGCAAGTAACGGTGAAGCACGTCGTCTTATTTTGGGCGGGGCAATTACATTGAATGACGAAAAATTAAGTGATGACCGACAGGTTAATGAACTTTCTCTTATTAAAAAAGGCAAAAACAACTTTATCCTAGTGCGCTAAATTTGATATAATAAAATCTCGACATAAGCAAAATTTAGGAGAATCCATGTCACAGACTGAAGTGATCCGCCAAAACCTTTCCACTGGAGCTGCGAAAAATGTTATCGCTTGGCTAGAAGAGCCAAAATACGAAGAATATCGCGACGAATTACAAGAGTTAATCGACGCCGAAAAGTGGCAAGAACTCGAAGACGGGTTCTTTAAGGTACTTGAGTTTGGAACCGCTGGGCGCAGGGGTACAACAGGTATCGGTTCGAATCGTATCAACAGAGTAACGATTGGAGAATCTGCGCAGGCTCTTTGCGTGTATGCGCACTCATTTGACGAAACAGCTCCTAAAAAAGGTATTGTGATTGCCTGTGACACGCGTCTTAGCTCTCCAGAGCTTAGCCAGTACGCGGCTCAAGTATGTGCCGCAAATGGCTTCAAGACCTATTTATTTGAGAATTTTCGTTCGACGCCCGAACTTAGTTTCGCGGTACGAGAACTTAATGCTGCTGCCGGTATTGTTATCAGTGCCAGCCACAACCCTCCTATGGATAATGGGTTTAAAGCGTACTGGTCAGATGGTGGTCAGCTCGTCTCTCCTCACGACAAAGGTGTTCTAGCAGTGGCTGAAGATCTACGCGAAATTCACAAAGTTGATTTTAGCGAAGCGATAAACGATGGCCTCATTGAAATTATTGGCAAAAAAGTTGACGATGCCTACATACGGGCAGTAGTGGATCAGGCCGAGGGGACAGACAGAGACGTAAATATTGTCTATTCACCACTTCATGGTGCTGGACAGACCAGTGTTCTGCCATCTCTTCGTGCAGCCGGCTTCACTTCTATTTCAGTCGTACAAGACCAGATGACCCCTGACGGCAATTTTCCAACCATAGAAGGTAGTAGGGCTAACCCTGAAGACAAAGCCGCAAACGACCGCGCAATTGCTCAGATGGTGGCCGAAAAAGCAGATATCGCTATTACGAACGACCCAGATGCAGACCGCATTGGCGTTATGGTCCGTCAGGGAGATGATGTTAAATACCTCAGCGGTAACCAGTCGGCAGTACTTGCAGCGGATTTTGCTTTAAAACAAAAGCAGAAAAATGGGACGTTGACCCCAAAGCATTTTATTGCTAAAACGATTGTCACGACTGATATGCTGACGGCGATTGCTGATAAATATGATATTAAAATGTATACGAACATGCTCATCGGCTTTAAATATATCGGCGCATTAGTGAAAGAAAAAGAAAACACCGATGAAATTTTTGTTATGGGCGGCGAAGAAAGCTATGGGCTAGTAAAAGGTACGTATGCCCGCGATAAAGACGGTGCAACAGGAGCGCTGCCACTTGCTGAATATGCAGCCGAACTCAAAAAAGAAGGCAAAACCCTTTACGATCGACTTATCGAACTCTTTTTGGAACACGGTCTTTACATGGAACACCTCAGCAATGCTTTTTTCAGGGGCGCGAGCGGCTTTGATACTATGCAATCCGTTATGGCTGATCTCCGAAAATCGCCACCAGCCGAAATTGGCGGTCATCCCGTCACCGCTATTCTTGACTACCAGAGTCTTGTTCGTCGTGATCTTACAATAGGTAAAGAGACGTCGATTGACTGTGTTGCCGGTAATGTTATCGTCCTGGAACTCGGCGAACCGCGTCGACGCGTGACGATCCGTCCAAGTGGAACCGAGCCGAAGCTTAAATTTTACTCGCAGTGGCATGAAGAAGCGGAAGAGGACATTCCTGCTCAGTACGATCGCCTGAAAGACCAACTTGAAGAACTTGGTCGCGAGCTTGAAGGAATGCTGCTAGAAGATTAGTGAGCTTGTCTCGATTTCAAAGACGATCTGCTGTTAGTATAAGAACATGAATCTTGTATCTTCCTTGGAAAAGGTAAAAGGTGTAGGAGCCAAAACTGCCGAGCAGTTTGCTTTGGCTGGACTTCATACCGTTGACGATCTTTTGAATTTCTTGCCGCGTACGCACGAGGATTTTTCGCAGATTGTTAAAATTGCCGATATCCATCCGGGCAAGATGACGATCAAGGCACGCTGCGAAAAAATTAGTACGCGTCCCGTTAGGCGAGGCCTGCGAATTACAACGGCAACACTCGTTGATGATAGCGGTAAGCTGCAGGCAGTTTGGTTTAACCAGCCATACCGGACGACACAACTAGCATCAAGCGACGACGAATTCTTTTTTTCGGGTGAGTTTGAATTTAACTACAATAAATACCAGTTGACGAATCCTGGTGCTGAAAAAGTCAGTGACATGCCAGTTCAGACAGACCGTCTTTTGCCTGTCTATAGGGCGATCAAGGGTCTAAAAACACAGCTAGTACGCAAGATTCTAGCTGAACTCCGGCCCTTAATCACCATGCTGCCCGAAACACTTCCAGAGAGAATTATTAAAGAAGAGAACCTTTTGTCGCGATCAGATGCGCTTTTGGGGATGCACTTTCCTAAAACGCCCGATGATATAACCAGAGCTCGCGAACGTCTCGCCTTTGAAGAGTTATTCCAACTTCTTTTGGCAAGCCAATTCAATCGCCAAGACAATGCCAAATTGACAGGGTGGCATATTCCATTTAGCCAAAAAGTTGTGGCGGATTTTGTTTCAGAGCTTCCATTTGCATTAACGGGCGCTCAGCGTCTTGCTGCATGGGAAATTATCCAAGATTTTGAACGGAAAACACCAATGAACCGCTTACTTCAAGGTGATGTGGGATCGGGTAAGACCGTTGTCGCTGGCCTAGCCGCCCGTCAAGCCGCTCACGAGGGTTTCCAGACGGCACTAATGGCGCCAACCGAAATACTAGCATCACAACACGCCGAAACGCTGCGGAAGCTGTTGACGCCGTTTGGAGTTACTGTCGGACTATTGACCGGAAGCGTCAAGGGCGTTGCGCGAAAAACGCTATATGAACATATTAAAAACGGTGAGGTGCAGCTGGCCGTAGGAACGCATGCCCTTATTCAGGAAACGGTTGAATTTCATAAATTAGGATTTGTCGTTATAGACGAGCAACATCGTTTTGGCGTTGCCCAGCGCCAAGCGCTTCTCAAAAAAGGTGGCCATATGCCTCATATGCTGGCTATGACGGCAACGCCTATTCCCCGAAGCCTTGCGCTAACTGTTTACGGAGAACTTGATGTCAGTATCTTGAACGAGCTACCAAAAGGACGTAAACCAATTGCTACGAAAATTTGGTCGCCTAACAGCCGGGCACAGTTATATGAAAAAATTGATGTCGAAATTAAATCTGGCCGTCAGGCGTATGTTATCTGTAGTTTGATCGACGAGAATCCTGATAATGAAGTGAAGAGTGTTACGGCAGAATACAAAAAGCTTCAGAACTCAATTTTTAAGCACCGTCGAATCGGACTGCTGCACGGTAAACTAAAATCCGAAGAAAAAGACGCCGTTATGAGTAAGTTTGCCAAGGGCGAGCTGGATATTTTGGTGAGTACGACAGTGGTTGAAGTTGGCGTGGATGTTCCCAATGCTACGGTCATGCTGGTTGAAGACGCCGATCGGTTCGGGCTTAGCCAATTACACCAGCTACGCGGTCGCGTGGGACGTTCACATCATCAAAGTTACTGCTACCTTGTAACGAGCGACAGCAGCAAACCAACCCAGCGCCTGCGTGAAGTTGAAAAATCTAACGACGGGTTTTACTTAGCCGAAGTTGACCTGCGGCTACGTGGTCCAGGTGAAATTTATGGCCGCGCACAACACGGTGCTCTTAATTTACAAATCGCAACTTTATCTGATACGAAACTCATTGCACGTGCCAGCAGGCAGGCCAAGAAGTTCGTGGAGGGCGCAGACGATCTGTTACAATATAAACAATTGGCAGCGCAAGTGAAGTATTATCAGCGTTTGACCACATTAAACTAAAAATATGTATTCTGGGACAACTTTTCGAACAAAATCGGGCCGCATGATGGGTGTGCACCAAAAAATTGACCGTGTCTCTCGCCGTCAGATTACAAAGTTCCTCCCAAAAAAGAACGAGTTTCCTCTGGTACACGACATTTTGCATTTCGAAGGAGCAAATGGCCCAGATGGCATTAAACGCAAAAGTCCAGGCCGTGACGAACCATGGCACTATATTGATCCAACCAATCCTGATGACACGGCAATCGTAGGGATGATTAACGACCATATCATTAACTTGGCCGAAGCTCTAAAGTCGCATAATCATGAACGGGCCGCATTTGAAGCGGCGTGGATGGCGCATGCAATTGTTGATGGCCTGACGCCGGCACACCACTATCCACTGAGTGATAAAATCGAAGAATTATGGGGCAAATCCCACACGGAGCGTCTTACTATCCGGGATAAAAACCTTATCCGTGGCAAAAATAGACGCGATACTATTTCAAAAAACTGGCAATATTGGGGAAGTGGCGGTGTCTTCACGGCACACTTCATGTTTGAATTCGGCGTCGCGTCAACAATCGCGCCATTGAAGTTTGAAGAAGATTGTATTCATAACGATGATATCGTACAGCTAAACGAGCGCGGGTTCGAAACGCTTTTTCTTGAAGCCGTTCATAAAATCGATGATTTGAAAATGTACGATGAATTTGGCTATAAGGGATGGACCAGACAGCTTGCAAATCGCACCCGCCGAGTTTTAGTACCAGAAATGATCAGGCTGGTTGTGCTTGGCTGGTATCAGGCAGCCCTTTTGGCGGATAAAAAATAGATGAACATCAGGATTATCAGCGGCAAGTTTGGTGGCCGCAAGATCGAAGCCCCTGATAATACGCGCACGCATCCTATGGGCGAGCGTATTCGTAACGCAATGTTTAATAGTATCGGTAGTGAAGTCGTCGGTACGGAAGTCCTGGACGCATTTGCCGGCACGGGCTCGATCGGGCTAGAGGCGTTAAGCCGCGGTGCTAAATCGGCGACGTTTATTGAACGTGATACTATTGCTGCTAAAATTTTAGCAAAAAACGTGACAACACTTGCCGCCGAAGACCAAGTGACAATTATTCGCACGAGCGTTTTAAATTGGATTGAAAATAGCAATCCGGAGCAATTTGATCTGATCTTTGCAGATCCTCCGTATGATGATCCACAGTTTTCCACAGGCTTGCGTTTACTAGGACTATTAAAACCAGGTGGACTTATGATATTATCACATCCAGGTGGAAGTGAGGTTCCGACCAAACCAGGAGTTGTTGTGGTGGACAATCGTAGTTATGGGAACGCAAACCTCACTTTCTACCGCCGAGATGACGCTTAAAGCGTCTTTTTTATTTAGTCTAATCTTTTATAAAAAAGCAGCCCCCGAAATTTCTTCCGGGGGAGCGATCATAACGTAGGACTGTTATAACGTGATTATAGCAGGAATATGGATTGAATACAAGGAGAGATTGCCGCTTCACTTTGTTTCTTTCACTTCGCGACCCAGCACGCTGTTTGTTTACGGATAGATAGCGGAGGTTCAAGTTTGGTTTCGAGTGATCAAATAAAAAAGACGTCCTACGGATGTCTTTTTTATTTGGTACGCGAGAGAGGACTTGAACCTCCACGCCCAAAGGGCACTAGCTCCTAAGGCTAGCGTGTCTACCAATTCCACCACTCGCGCTTACTCTGTAGATTATATCAAATAATATCCCATAGATAAAGCTGTAAAATTATGACGCTTGTGCTATCATAAAGAAAACAGCCACAAGGGTTAGAGGGAAAGGGTATATGAGTAAGGTTGCTGCGTATCTGCAAGAGCATATTCTAGGTGAAGTAACGACAAATTCGGCAATATTAAACGCCATGAGTCATGACGGTAGTGTGCTTGAAATTACCCCTGAAATGGTAATTTACCCCAGGGTAACAAACGACATTCGTAAAGTTGCTCGTTTTGCGTGGCAGCTTGCTGAAAAGGGCCATGTTCTTCCTGTGACTACCAGGGGAAGTGGCAGCAGTACAACGGGTGCGGCGATCGGCCGGGGTATTATTCTCGTCACGCCTGCCCATATGAACCGTATCTTTGAATTTGATGCCAAACAAAAACTTGTACGGCTGCAACCTGGAACGCCAGCCAGCACCGTTAATGAGGCATTATTACTTCACGGCACAGCTATCCCCGCACTCGTCGGTTTGTCGCAGCATACAACCATCGGCGGCGTCATTGCAAATGACAGCGTAGGTTTTTTATCGGGTAGTCGGGGTGATATAGGCGCGTGGGTTCATCAGTTGGAAGTAGTACTTGCTAACGGTGATGTTCTTCAAACGGGACGCATAAGCAAGCGGGAATTAAACAAAAAGAAAGGCCTTCAAACGTTTGAAGGCGAAATCTACCGCAGTCTTGATAACCTCATCGAGGACAGCCAAGAAGTGATCAACGGCAAGCTACTGAGCGATATCCGCGACAATGTCGGCTATAGTCCGATCACAAGGGTCAAACGAAAAGATGGATCGTTCGACCTAACTCCGCTTATCGTAGGAAGCCAAGGAACGCTTGGAATTATTTCAGAAATGATTATGAAGAACGAATTC